>JBOFGM010000671.1:0-2690 GCA_051649105.1 Iodobacter sp.
TGCAACAAAATGACCGCGCATTTTTACAAATGGCGCTGGCAAATGGCACTGGTCCAACTGACTGGGCTGATAAAACTCAGGCAGGCAATGAAAGCCGCTTAGCATTCTTGGGTGGCCGTGCAACATTCGGTGACTTCAATCTGCGTGCACTTTACAAACGTAACTATGTTAAGTTTGACGGTGGTGCATCGAACATTGATGCTACACAATGGTTGATTGGTGGTGGTTACAACTTCGGTAAAAACAGCATCAATGTTAGCTATCAGCAAATTATGGATGCGAAAATTGATGGCGCAGTTCGTAGCCTGAATAAAGGTAGCGACAGCGTTGACTCTGGCGTTCAGCAATTAGCTGCACAATGGGGTTACATGCTGTCGAAGAACACACAGTTCTTCGTGCAAGGTCGTTACCACAAGTATGATTCAGCTAAGTCGACTCACTTCGATGGTTCGACAGCCGATTCAAGCAACAGCACACGTATCACTGTTGGTACCTGGACAGGTTTCTAATCGTCTGATTTAATCAGTGATTAGCTAAAAAAAGGGCAGCTCTGGCTGCCCTTTTTGTCGTCTGTCATTTGTAATTTCAGGTTGCGGTATACGGCGCGCAAACGAATAAAGCCCCTGATTTTCATCAGGGGCTTTATTTTTGAATCCTGGCGGAAGCGGTCGGATTCGAACCCACGGAGGACTTGCATCCTCGGCAGTTTTCAAGACTGCTGCCTTAAACCACTCGGCCACACTTCCTTTTGTTCTGACGCTTGCGAATCAGACAGGTACGCATAATAGCAGCTTTTTTGTGTCTGTGTAAACTATTTAAAGCTTTTCTAACACAGAAAATTTAGCCAGTACGCAATGGGCGGTGTGCTCCAGCGCAGGCGACAGGCGGATACGATAATTCTTGCCCTGGGCAGCAAATTTAAACTCACGGTTATCAGAAAAAAACGCATTGGGAATAATTAAGAACCGTGAAGGATTGGCATTGGGTCCATCGGGTACATAGATGGCTTCAAAATTTTGCCCGGATAATAAAGGCGTCAGTTCCACCACCACCGGGCTGTGGGTCAGTGTTTCCACGCCAATATTGATCGGGCCTTTCAGATTACGATTGACCCGCCGAACCACACCAACGGTAAAAGCATGTTTTCCCATGTTGGCCAGTGCCAGTAATTCCCCGACTTCTATTGGGTGATCATTATGGCAATTTAAACCAAATCCACCCGCACTTTCATCGTCAAGCTCCCACTTTTCGGCTTGTACCGGTTCGGTGCCGGACGCTTTCTGCTGAATCAGTGCAATAATTTTTGAAATGTCAGTGATAACCCGGATCGACTGATTACTGCTTTGCCGCTCATGCTTTCGAACCGGGGTCAGTACATCGCGTGACCACAGATTAGCCAGGGTTTGCAGCAGATCCAAATTAGCGGGCAGGGCGCTTTCTGCCGGCATGCCTGAATTGATGGCGGATTCACCCTGAGTCAGCAACTGATGCAGCTGGTTAATTTGCGGCACTAATTGTTCAGTTGACCAGTACCGCCAGCTGTCGCCCACCATATCGCGCCGGATGCGTTTGGGTTTTCCTGCTCCGGCAATATTGATAGCAAATAGGTGCTGATGAGGTTGCAATTGGGTTTCTAACTCAGCAGCAACACACCATTTTTTAAGCCAGCAGGCAATCAGCTCCACCTGGGCCGATTGAACTTTATCTGGGTTGGCCAGGGACAACATCAAAGTCTGTATATAAATACTTTGAATCGTGGTTGTGCTGCCCTCATCTGTTTGCGGTGTTTTTGCAAAATCATTTTGTTCGGCAAATTGGTAGAGCCGGTTTAAATTGCGCCATACAGGGCTGTCAATATCCATATGGCGCATATAGGTATAGCGCGCCTGAATGGCATAGAGCTCCATCGCCCGCAGGGTAAAAAATTGCAGTTTTTTTTCTGGAACACGGCCATGTTTATGATTGAGCTGCTTAATGCAGCCCAGATAGCCGGCAGCCATTTCCTGCCAGAAGGTTAAAATAGTGGGTAAAACCTGGTTGGCAGAGATGCCTTCCTCTATTACCTTGCCGTGATAAATATCGAGTAAATGACTTTGCAGTGAATGCGCTTTTTTATCCAGATAAGGAATCGTTTTAAAGCGTTCGCCCATGCTGATTTCTGGATTTTTATTCAGTTGCTGCAACGCTTTTACAATTTCAATTTGCGCTTGCAAAATATCGCTGTCAGGCAGTTCATCCATAAAAAGAGTGGCTGATTTAAGATCAAAAACACCTTCTTGCGCCGCTGGGCGAAAGAGAGAGTTCACCAGGCCTTTAATATCAAACATCTTTATCTGCCTAAATTACTAATTCGGTTTAAGGGTATAACAAGGCTGTTCTTATCTTATGGATAAGTGCTGCCTGTTGGTAATCGGTTATGCTGTTGTATTTTGTATTAATGCAGTAAAAGACATAATCAGGTATTGATGACTATGGCATATTAAGCGTGGTTTTTTGCAAGGTTACAGCAATGGAAAGTAAATGGGGTATTTACTTTTTATCTGTTTTTTCAGGGACTTATCTGACCTTTATGCTGTCTCAGTATAGATGGGCATAGTAAGCAATATCACCGTGCAATAAAGAAACTTTGCTGCATTTTTGCCATAAAGGGATTTTAAACCGTGAAAATACGTGCTTTTACTGCAAAATAG
>JBOFGM010000672.1:0-19382 GCA_051649105.1 Iodobacter sp.
AGCGAAGGATGCCACTGACAACCATTGGCTTCCAACCCGGAATAGGAAAATAAAACCACCCGGGAGTCCCCTGCCGCATTGGCCGAGGCCACTATTTTTTGGGTCAGCTCAGTAAATACGGCGGTATTCCATAAAGGCGTATGCGACACCACAATCAGCGCGTCCTTACCGTATTGCTGACGCAACTTAGCGATAAACTGCGTATAAGCCTTAAAAAACTCATCCGCCAGCCCGTCCTGGCTATAGGCTTCCCCGCTGTGAACCGGGGTGGAAAAATCATTCAGCCCCAGACCGACCACCACCACCTGCGGCTTCCAGCTGCCATTATTTACCCAGACATTGCCCGCTTCAGTCAGCTGCGCCCGGTCGTAAAAGCTGCGGAAATTCACCTCTGCAATAGCGCCGTCATAGTTTCGTACCAGCCCCAGACCAGAATAAGCATTGATCTGATAATCCGCGTTGTAATGCTTAGCCGTCAGCGGGCCAAAAGCCAGATTGGTATTGGTGGTATCGGTGATTTCCTGCTGGCTGCATTCGCGTTTGGGCGACATATTGCCCAGCCCCACCGTGTAGGAATCGCCAATAAATTCAATCTGCCGGCTGCGTAATGGGGCAGCCTGAAATACGCCCTGGCCATTACTGATAAAGCCCTGAAAATGACCGCTGCCGTTATAAGCCGATTCGGTGCGCTTGCCGATTTTAATATCATGCACGCCCGCGCTCAGCCCGCTGATCTGGTAGCTGCTGTTGCCCGGGGTTTTCAGCACTTCATGCAACTGACCATCGACATAAATATCGTACTGATTCAGGGCATCATCAAACCTGGCGGCAACGCCACTGCCCTTTATGCGCGTTTCAAAATAAATCCCCGGCCAGCTGAAAGCCACCGTGCCGGCACTGCTGGTCTGCACCCGCCCGCCGGTATGGGTATTGGCTAAAGGCTCCGTATTCTGGCAAACCCCCAATGGCTGCCAGACATCCCATTGCCCGGATTTAGCCGGGCTTTCCCCCTGCGTCCACCATTTGGCCTGATAAAGCGCCCCCTGCTGCTGGCTGGTCTGCCCCTTCTGATAGATGGCATTTTTTTCCCAGCCATTAATGCCATCACAAGATGCGGCCAGAATGCTGCCTGCAGGTAAGACCAGTGCCAGTGCAGCCAGAACACGGCCAGCCGGTAAGGATTTTACAAAAGCGGTCGCGATGCGGCCTGCAGATAAGGCCTGATTCAAAGCGGTCGCGATGTGGTTGATATGCTGATTAAACATGTTGCCCCTCACTTTATGCGCCCGGCCCGGACGCTGGGTAGTGCAGGCTGGTATGGGTTTGCACCACTTTAACCAGCGCTGACTATGATATGACAAATGAGTTGTAAATGTTTTACCTTATGCTGAATTTATTCCAAATAATCGCCGCCATTCAAACCCACTGCTCAGAAAGAATCCGCCCCTCAATCCAAAAAAAAGCGTTCCGTTACGATTTACGTAATGGAACGCCATTTTCTGTCACTCACCAGCCGCCATTGGCCTTTTGCCTGATCCAGCCGGCCCGCCATTGAACCGGGCATTCACTTCAGGCCATTCTTTAAACACCCTGCGATATGAAGCAAACGCTGTGCCAGCCAAATACTCCAATCCGTACCGCACTTAAACAGGCCCCAAAAGGGATAAAGCCCTGGTCAGGCGTCCGGGTATTGCACCACAGCAGTGCAAGATCGCACCGTATTGGCTCAGGTCAGAAGCTCAGCAACGGTAATAATCTGCCGGGCCACATCCCCCAGGCGGCTGCCCTGCTTCATCGCCTGAGTGCGCAGCAGATAATAGGCCTCAGGCTCGCTTAAATGACGCTTATCCATCAGCACCCCTTTAGCGCGCTCAATAAATTTGCGGTCGGCCAGCTGCTGCTCCAGCAACTGAATCTGATCGTGATACTGCTGATTTTTTTTGAAATATGCCATGGTTAAGGCCAGATCAGCCGCCAGTTTTCCGGCCTCAAAATGATCCGCCAGAAAGACCCCCATTCCAACCAGGGTACGAATCTGCTGCGGATCCCTGATATCGGAAAACATCAGCATCGGCAGGCTCTGACGAACCGAACCCAGCCGCTCCAGCAATGCCGGGGACGGGCTGAGCGTATCGATCAAAATGAGATCCAGCGGATATTCTGCAGGCGAAAACACGGTGGAGGAATGCAGCTCTGCCAGCAGTTGATAAGCCGGTGAACAAAGAGCCGTACGGATATCCGGCAAGGCAACAAGCCGGTCGTTGATCAGAAGAATGCGCAGCATAGTCAAACCAGCAGGGCGAAAGAGAACCCTGTAATCAGCAAGAAACATGCCTTAAACATTCATATGTGAGCGGATCATATTAAATACAGGGCTAAGCTTAATACTTTATAGGCGGAACATGGCAGATCACTGCCATGCCCCCCTTTATTTACTCTGCCGCACCAGACTTTCCACATGCAAAGTGGCGGCACTGGTCCGCTCGGCCAATTTTCTGACTTCATCGGCCACCACTGCAAAGCCGCGTCCCGCCTCGCCGGCCCGGGCGGCTTCAATAGCGGCATTAAGCGCCAGCAGATTGGTCTGATCGGCAATCGATTTAATGGTGCCAACAATGGTGGCGATTTCAGCCAGGCTTTTTTCTAAATTTTGCCGCTGCGAGCTTTCACCGCTCAGCTCTTCTGATTTTTTCTCGGCATCAATGGCCGCCAGCGCGCCCACCACCCGTAAAGGGGAGCCATCACTGGCGCGGCGGGTTTTACCGCGTGCCCGGAACCAGTGATATTCATTATTTTTGCATTTCAGGCGGTATTCAATATCGTAAGGGGTCTGGCCGGTTTTATCATTTAAATGCGCGGCAAAGGCATCCAGCACACCTTGCTTTTCATCCGGATGCAAACGGCTGGCCCAGCTGTCCAATACATCAGGAAATTCACTTTCAGTTTGAAAGCCTAATAAGTTTCTAAACTGAGGCGACCACCAGAAAGCATTTTTTGGACTAACCGGATTGCTGCTGTCCACTTCCATATCCCATAAGCCTTCGGTCAGCATGGCGCTGCTGAGCTCAAAGCGGGTCAGTGTTTTATCCAGCTCGGCCTCATTCTTTTTACGCTGAGAGATACTTTCCAAAGATCCGGCCACGCGCAGCGGAATCCCTTCGGCATTGCGCTGTGTGGCGCCCTTGGCCCTGAACCAGCGGTATTTCTGATCTTTGCACAGCAGGCGATATTCAATATCGTAGGGAGTGCGGCCGCTGCGATCATTTAAATGAGCGGCAAAGGCCTTGAGCACATTCTCTTTCTCGTCCGGATGCAATAAATCGGCCCAGCTGCCCAGCACATTTGGAAAATCACGCTCATCATGAAAACCCAATAAGGTGCGGAAGGTGGGCGACCACCAAAAGACATTCGCCGGATTCAGCGGGTCGCCGGCCACCACGGTCATATCCCATAAACCGGCGCTGGCCGCCCGGTTAACCAGATCAAACCGGGTTTCTAAGGCGGCATACCTGGCTCTTTCTTCTTCCAGGCCACTTTGCAACCGGCTGACTTCTTCGTGCAAATCCTGCTTTTCCCGCCGGGCATCCGACAAGACCTCGCTATGCCTTTGCCACAGGCGGTGCAGTTTATCGCCAATGGCCCGGTGTTTTTCATCCCCGTCGATGGTCCAGCGTGGCAGGTCTCCGCGTAAAGCGGCCTCTGCAGCGGTATCTAATTGGCTGATTAACTGATTTTGCTTAAAAAACATGCACCACCTCCTGAAGATCAATATCCACCAGCCGGGCCAATGGCGGAACAGGTATCAATCTAGTTCATGCCCGCCTGCGGGCAATATAAAAGTGAGTTTTTTTACAAAAAAAGTAACCGAACGGAGATAAAAACAAAACAACAAAGTCAGCTTACTAAAAAATATGGATATTTACATGTAAGTAAAGCGAGTTATTTCTTCACCGTGATCTCCGCCAGCGGCGTAGTCAGCACCGAGCGGACCTTCACAACGGTATTGCGGGCATCCGCCTCTGAATCCAGCCCGCTCAGTACAATCTGATGGCGATGGCTCCCACTGAGGCTGATTTTTACCGGAAAACCCGCAGCCTGCATGCTGCTTAACAGCGCTGCGGCTTGTTCACGCTGATGAAAACTGGCCCAGGTAATTTGCCAGCTCCCCTTCCCGCTGACCACGCCTTCCTGCCCGGCTATTTCAGTCTCCGCGGCCCATTTTTTTACCATCTCCGGATCAACCGGTCCCACTGGCAAGGGATCCACATTAAGGGGAGCGACATAAAAGGTCAGCGCCTCGTTCATTTCGACCAAAGGATAACCCTCGGCCCCGGCGGTAATTTTGCCCTCCAGCAGGCAAATCCAATTTTTATCGGCCGCCGCCTTGCCCCATAAATCGGTACCCCGAATCCCGGCGGTCACGTTCGCTACCGTCACACTGACATCCCGCTGCGCCGTTTTTCCTAAAGCACTGGTGGTAAAGCGAAAGGCCCCGGTCAGCACCTTCATGGCTGATTTAAATACACTGCCATGATGCCCATCCCCCTCATCGAGGCGGGTCAGCTTAAAGTCTGTGTTTTCGCCCAGCTTCACGCGGCTGCCTTCGGGCATTTGCAAATACACCCGCGCCCCCTTGCCGGTGATAATCCGGTCAGACTCCTGCAACGAAAGCCTTGGAGCCAAGGGGGCCCGCACCCCGCCCCGCTCCAGCCATGCCGGCATTTGCACCTGTTCCACATATGCGTTTTCTGCGCTGGCCACACCGGCAAGTAAGAATAAACTCAACCCCAGTAATTTCATCTTGCGCTCCTGATCAGTTCACAGGGCTTTCCCATTATCCGGGCCAGCCATTCTTTGCATCCCGCCAGCAGCCATCTCATACGGAGGCCAAGGGGACGGAATTTAACAACAGAGCAGGCTGTTTTCTGCGTTTGGGCTGGTGTCACGGCGGTGCAAAAGCGGATCTTCTGCCTGCAGACACCCGGCGCAATGCGCCCAGCTCTGGTATTCGCGATATAATCATCGCCTTTGTGAAAGTACAACTGGATTCTTAGGCATGATCGAGCTCTATACACCGTCCGTTATCGAAGCAGCAGCCCAGCAACAGTGGGAAAAAAACCAGGTTTTTGCGGCCATTGAAAAAGCCGGTCAGCCTAAATACTATTGCCTGTCGATGTTCCCTTACCCAAGTGGCAAACTCCACATGGGTCATGTGCGTAACTACACCATAGGTGATGTACTCTCCCGCTTCCATCATATGAATGGCTTTAATGTCATGCAGCCTATGGGCTGGGATGCATTTGGCCTGCCGGCAGAAAACGCCGCCATGAAAAACAAAGTGGCACCGGCTGTCTGGACTTACTCCAATATTGAATATATGAAGACGCAGCTGAAATCGCTGGGTCTGGCCGTGGACTGGAACCGCGAAATTGCAACTTGTAAGCCAGATTACTATCGCTGGGAACAATGGCTGTTTACCCGCCTGTTTGAAAAAGGCGTGATCTACAAGAAAAGCGGCACCGTAAACTGGGATCCGGTGGATCAGACCGTGCTGGCCAATGAGCAAGTGATTGACGGCCGCGGCTGGCGCTCTGGCGCGCTGGTGGAAAAGCGCGAAATCCCGATGTATTACTTCAAAATCACCGCCTATGCAGAACAACTGCTGCAAGATCTGGATCAGCTTGATGGCTGGCCGGAACAGGTTAAAACCATGCAACGCAACTGGATTGGTAAGTCGCGCGGTATGGATGTGATTTTCCCGGCCCATGATGCCGAAGCACTGACCGTCTACACCACCCGTCCGGATACCCTGATGGGCGCGACCTATGTGGCCGTTGCCGCAGAGCATCCGCTGGCAACCGCCGCTGCAGCCAATAATGCTGAGCTGCAAGCCTTTATTGCCGAATGCAAGGGTGGTTCTGTGGCCGAAGCCGATATGGCAACCATGGAAAAGAAAGGCATGGATTCGGGCTTTAAAGTCCGTCATCCGCTGACCGGTGATTTAGTGCCGGTCTGGGTTGCCAACTATGTACTGATGAATTACGGCACCGGCGCAGTAATGGCCGTGCCAGCGCATGATGAGCGCGATTTTGCCTTTGCTCATAAATACAATCTGCCAGTTAAAGCCGTGATTGAAACCAGCGCCGGCCGCGATGTGGCTGAGCCCTGGCAGGATGCCTATGGCGAACATGGCGTCTTGTTTAATTCGGGCGAATTTGACGGCCTGAATTTCGAGCAGGCTTATGATGCCATGGCCGCTAAATTATCGGCAGCCAATGCTGGCGCACCTAAAACACAATACCGTCTGCGCGACTGGGGTATCAGCCGTCAGCGCTATTGGGGCTGCCCTATCCCGATTATTCACTGCGACACTTGCGGTGATGTACCCGTACCCGAGCAAGATTTGCCGGTGGTACTGCCAGAAGATGTGATTCCGGACGGCGCAGGCTCGCCTCTGGCACGGATGCCTTCGTTCTACGAAACAACTTGTCCTAAATGCGGATGCGCGGCTAAACGCGAAACCGACACCATGGATACCTTTGTTGAATCCTCATGGTATTACGCCCGCTATGCTTCGCCACAATGCGAAACGGGCCTTGTGGATAAAGCCGCGGCCGACCACTGGTTGCCGGTGGATCAATATATCGGCGGGATTGAACACGCCATTCTGCATCTGTTATATGCCCGCTTCTTCCATAAGCTGATGCGTGATGAAGGCCTGGTATCGGGTGATGAGCCATTTAAAAAGCTGCTGACTCAGGGCATGGTGGTTTGCGAAACCTTCTACCGCGATATGGATAACGGCGGTAAGGACTGGATTAACTTTGCCGATGTGGAAATCGAACGCGATGCCAAGGGCAAAATGCTGTCTGCTGTCAGCAAAACCGACGGCTTACCGGTGGTGATTGCAGGCACAGAAAAAATGTCCAAGTCCAAAAACAACGGGGTTGACCCGCAAGAGCTGATCGAGCTGTATGGTGCCGACACCGCCCGCCTGTTTATGATGTTTGCCTCGCCGCCAGATCAATCGCTGGAATGGTCCGATGCCGGTGCCGAGGGTTCACACCGCTTTCTGAAGCGCCTGTGGAAACTGTCGTTTGATCATATCAGCGCCGGTGTGGTGGCTAAATATGTCAGCGGCGATTTAAGCAAAGAGCAAAAAGCACTGCGTTTTGCCCTGCATACCGCCATTGCCAAAATCAGCGATGATTACAGCCGCCGCCAGCAGTTTAATACGGTGATTGCAGCGGTTATGGAGCTGTTAAATACTTACTCCGGCATGTCTAATAAAGGTCAGCTGGCTGATGCCACCGGCCGGGCCATTGCTCAGGAAGTATTAGAAGCGGCCATTATTATGCTGTCCCCGATTGTGCCGCATATTTGCGAATCGATCTGGAGCGAGCTGCAACCGGGTACCGCCCTGCTGCAACAAAGCTGGCCGCTGGTGGATGACAGTGCACTGGTGCAAGATGAAATTGAAATGATGATCCAGGTAAACGGCAAGCTGCGCGGCAGTATGCGTGTGGCAAAAGATATGCCGAAAGACCAGATCGAAGCACTGGCGCTGGCTCATGAACATGTTCAGAAGTTTATTGAAGGCACACCGAAGAAGATTATTGTGGTGCCGGGCCGTTTAGTCAGTATTGTGGTGTAAAAGATTACGCCTGAATCTTTAATGGCGAAGGGCGGGCAGCCATGCCCGCCCGGTGCAAACAACAAGGTGACTATGCATAAAGCTCTTATTTCGCTGCTGCTGATCGGCTTTCTTGGCGGCTGCGGCTTTCATCTGCGCGGCACAGGGCCGGGGACTTTTCCCTATAGCACGGCTCAGATTCTCGGTGACAGCAATGTTGCAAATCAGCTGAAACAAAGCTTAGCCGTTCTGCCGGGCGTCACCCTGAGCACCAGCCAGCCTCAGGTTGTGATCAATATTCAGAATGAAGGCTCAGAGCAAAAAGTGCTGACCGTTAATAATGCGGGCCGGGTCAGTGAATACCGCTTGCTTTACCGTATTACTTACAGCGTTCAGGCAGGAACCCGCCAGCTGATTACCGATGGCAGATTGCAGCTGAACCGTGATTACAGCTATGACGAAAACAACAGCCTGGGCAAAGATGCCGAAGCCGCGTTGTTGATCGCCGATATGCAACAAGATGCCGCACAGCAAATCCTGCGTCGTATCAGCGCTCTGGCCAAGTTAAAAGATGCGCCCTGATACAAGGATCCAAAATGCGCCCTGATGATCTGCCCCGCCACCTGACCAAAGGGCTGTCGCCGCTGTATACGCTGCATGGCGATGAAACCCTGCTGGTGCTGGAAGCGGCGCAGCAAATCAGAGATGCCGCCCGCCATGCCGGTTATACCGAGCGTGAGGTACTGACAGTGGAACCGGGCTTTTCCTGGTCTGAGCTGGAAATGCAGGGCAATTCCTTCTCGCTGTTTTCAGATAAAAAACTGATCGAGCTGCGAATTACCACCGGCAAGCCTGGTATTGATGGCGGCAAGGCGATCGAAGCCTATTGCAATCATCTGCCACCTGACACGATTACCCTGGTCACTTGCCCAAGGCTGGATAAAACCGGCCAGAACAGCAAATGGTTTCAAGCCTTAGCCGGCAAAGGCGAAGTGCTGGAAGCCAAAAATATTGAACACCGCCAGCTGCCCGAATGGATTGCCGCCCGGCTGGCCCGCCAGCAGCAAAAACTGGCCCCCGAAGCCCTGCAATTTTTAGCCGACCGGGTGGAAGGCAACTTACTGGCCGCCTTTCAGGAAATTCAAAAGCTCGCCCTGCTGCACCCGCCGGGTGAAATCAGCGTGGCCGATCTGCAGGCCAGTGTGGCCAATGTGGCCCGCTATGATGTGTTTCAGCTGGGCGCGGCCCTCCTGGCAGGGGATGCCACCCGCTTTGCCCGTATGCTCAGTGGTCTGCGCGCCGAAGGAGAAGCCCCGCACCTTGTGCTGTGGGCGCTGGCAGAAGAAGTGCGCACCTTGTACCGTCTGGGCCTTGGCAAGCAACGCGGCACCCCCGCAGCACAATTATTTAAAGAATTACGGATCTGGGGCGAAAAACAAAAACTGGTTGAACCGGCGCTGGCCAGGGTGAAAGCCGCCCAGCTTAAAACCGCGCTCTCCCATGCTGCCCTGATTGATCAAATGAATAAAGGGATGGCCAAAGGCGAAGTCTGGGATGAGCTGATGAATATGTGCCTGCCCTTATTACGTAAAGGTTAAACACCGGCAGCTCGTCTAAGCCACCAGAGTGCCCCCATCGCAAAGCTTATTCGTATTTTTCGTGGACAAAAGGTCTGACTGTCTTTCAAAACCATCACCGCCAGAGAACCCAATGAAAGAACAAATCCTCGTCAACATCACCCCACAAGAAACCCGCGTGGCCACCGTTGAAGATGGTGTGGTTCAGGATATTCATATCGAGCGATCTGCCCACAGGGGGTTGGTTGGCAATATTTATTTAGGCGTGGTGAAACGGGTTCTGCCCGGCATGCAAAGCGCTTTTATTGAAATTGGTCTGGAGCGTGCGGCCTTTTTACATATTGCCGATGTGATTGAGCAGCGCCAGCATCCGAATGATCCGCAACGAATTGAGCGGATCGTGCATGAAGGACAGCCGGTTCTGGTGCAGGTGGCGAAAGACCCGATTGGCAGCAAAGGAGCCCGGCTTTCTACCCAGATCAGTATTGCCGGACGCTTTTTAGTGTTTTTGCCACAAGAAAAACATATTGGAATCAGCCAGCGGATTGATAAAGACGGCGAGCGCAATCAGCTGCGTAAACGGCTGGAATCTTTGCTGTCTGAATCGGCGCATCAGGGTTATATCATCCGCACCTCGGCCGAACATGCGTCCGATGAAGAGCTGACCGCCGATATTAATTATCTGGATAAAATCTGGGCCGATATCCAGCAAAAATCGGTTACTTTGCCCGCCAGATCCCTGCTGTTTCAGGATCTTTCGCTGCAATTGCGCGTATTGCGCGATATGGTGAATTCCGAAACCGAAGAAGTGCTGGTCGATTCCAAAGAAAATTTTGCCAAAATGACCGAATTTGCCGGCACCTTTGTCTCTGATGTGCTGCCCCGGATTAAGCACTATGTGGGCGAGCGGCCGCTGTTTGAGTTATTTGCCGTGGAAGCCGAAATTGAGCACGCCATGGTGCGAAGGGTGGATCTGAAATTTGGCGGCTATCTGATTATTGATCAGACCGAAGCCATGACCACCGTGGATGTGAATACCGGCGGCTTTGTCGGCACCCGATCCTTTGATGACACCATTTTTAAAACCAATCTGGAAGCCACTCAGGTTATTGCCCGCCAGCTGCGCCTGCGTAATTTAGGCGGCATTATCATTGTCGATTTTATTGATATGGATAATGAAGAGCATAAAACAGCGGTCATGGAAGAGCTGAAAAAGGCCATGAGCCGGGATCGCACCAAGGTCACCGTCAGCCCGTTTACCAGCCTGGGCCTTGTGGAAATCACCCGCAAGCGCACCCGCGAATCGCTGGCCCATGTTTTATGCCAGACCTGCCTGACCTGCCAGGGCCGTGGCGAGATTAAAACGGCGCAGACCATTTGTTATGAAATTTTACGGGAAATTCTGCGTGAAGCCCGCCAGTTTAACGCCAGGGAATACCGGATTCTGGCCTCGCAAAGCGTGATTGATATGTTTTTGGATGAAGAATCAGCCAACCTGGCCCAGCTGGCCGATTTTATTCAGAAGCCTATTTATCTGCAGGTTGAAAGCGCTTATACCCAGGAACAGTTTGATGTGGTGCTCGTGTAAATCTGTACCAAACAGGTGGCAGCCCTCCTGCCACCTGTCGCTGAATTAACAAGTCCTGTCTGTTTAATTACACAAAAACCGGCTAATAACTGATTAAACCTCGCAGCTAAACTGTCATATTTTATGCAATTAAAATATTGGGTGTAGCATGAATCTGTGATCTTTGATCGGTATCGCCTGGATGAACCCCCATTCCACCATCCTGATTATTGACGACTCGGCCGAAAACCTGACCGTGCTCAATGAACTGCTGCATCCGCAATACCGGGTGCTGGCAGCCACCTCGGGCGAGATCGGCCTGCGCATCGCCAGTTGTATTCCCAAACCTGATCTGATTCTGCTGGATGTCATGATGCCGCGTATGAACGGATACGAGGTGCTGGCCCGGCTGCGCGAAGACCCGGAAACGCAGGATATTCCCGTGGTTTTTTTAACGGCCATGGCCGAAGCTGAGGATGAGGAACGCGGGCTGGAGCTGGGGGCGGCCGACTATATTACCAAGCCGATCAAACCCATTGTGGTTCTGGCACGGGTGCACACCCAGCTGGAATTAAAACAGGCCCGGCAATGGCTGAAAGAGCGCAATGCCACGCTGGAAGCCGAAGTGGCCCGCCGGATGGCAGAAAATGATCTGACCCAATGGGCCAGCATCCGGGCGCTGGCCCATCTGGCAGAAACCCGTGATTTAGAAACCGGCAACCATATTTTGCGCACTCAGGCCTATGTGCAGCTGCTGGCCGGGGAATTGCGCCAGCACCCTCATTTTTCCACCCGCCTGAACGAGCGTTTTGTGGATCTGCTGGCCCGCTCCGCCCCCTTGCATGATATTGGCAAGGTTGGAATTCCTGATCATATTTTACTTAAGCCGGGCAGGCTCACGCCGGATGAAATGAAAGTGATGCAAACCCATGCCAGACTGGGCAGTGATGCGATCGAACAGGCCGAACGGGATATCGCCATGCCGCTGCCCTTTTTATCCACAGCAAAAGAGATCGCCCACTGGCACCATGAAAAATGGGATGGCAGCGGCTATCCCATGGGGCTGGCCGGAGAGGATATTCCGCTGTCAGCCCGGCTGATGGCTTTGGCCGATGTCTTTGATGCCTTGATTACAGCCCGGGTTTATAAACCCGCCCTGCCCTGCACCGAAGCACGCAGCATTATTGCGGCAGGCAGAGGGAAACATTTTGACCCGGAAATGACGGATGTCTTCCTTGCCCATTTTGATGATTTTGTGGCCATTGCCGGGCGCTATCAGGACAACAAAGAGGCCATATGAAACCGCAAACCACCGGGCAGCAAGCCAAGGCTGCGGGCGATAAGCCACAATGGGGATTATTACTGCATTTTCGCTCCCTCAAAACCCGGGTCACCTTTCTGACCCTGATTATTTTCATAACAGGAATCTGGACACTGGAGTTATTTGCCAGCCAGGTACTGCGTGAGGAGATGCAGCAGCTGTTAAGCGGCCAGCAGTATTCAACGGTCTCGTTCCGGGCGGCAGAAATTAATAATGAACTCAGCGATCGCCTGCATGTGCTGGAAAGAGTCGCCGCCAGAATCACCCCGGAAATGCTGCAGCAACCCGCCACTATCCAGTCATTTCTGGAACAGCGGATGATTTTACAAGGGCCGTTTAATGGTCAGGTGCTGGCCTTTCAGTCCGATGGAACCCAGATAGCCAGGCTGCCTGGCAAGGCGGTCCAAAACGAAACGGATCGGGCTTTTCTGACAGAGGTGCTGACAACCGGCAAGGCCCGCATTACTCCTGCCGGCCCGGAGCAAGGATCAAAGCACCCGGTGATTCTGATGGCCGTGCCTGTATTTGATGCCCATGGTAAAACCATTGGTGCCATGGCAGGAATAACCCGGCTGGATCAGCCCCATTTCCTCAGTAAATTTACCGAAAGCGGCTATGGAAAAACCGGCAGTTACCTGATTATTGCCCCCGAAAAACGCATCATTATCTCTGGCACAGGCCAACCGCAATATAACAGGCAGCAGCCGCAGGCAGGCGTTAACCCGGCCATCGATCATCTGCTGCAAAGCACCGAGGGTTCTGCCATTACGCTTAATCCGGCAGGGGCCGAGGTTCTGTCTTCGGCGACAAAAATTCCTGCCGCAAACTGGATTTTAGTGGGCGAGCTCCCCACGGCCGAGGCCTTTACTCCGATCCGGGCCATGCAAAAAATGATTTTACTGGCCGCCATTCTGCTAACTTTGCTGGCCGGCATACTGATCTGGTGGACGCTGAAAAAACAACTGGCCCCGATGATGGATGCCGCGAAAATGCTGGCGGACTGGGCGGAATCCAATCAGCCGCCACAACCCCTGCCCATCAAAGTAAAAGATGAAATCGGCGAGCTGATCAGCAGTGTGAATCATCTGCTGGAAGCGCTGGCCCACCGGGAAGAGGCGCTGAAAGCCAGCGAATTTCGCTGGAAATTTGCCATTGAAGGCTCAGGAGATGGGTTGTGGGACTGGAATATCCCCGAAAACACCATTTTTTTTAATGAACGCTGGAAAGAGATTCTGGGCTTTGTTGAAGCTGAAATTAGCAATGGCCTGGAGCAATGGGAAGGCCGTGTCCATCCGGCAGACAGAAAAGAAACCGCCGCCGCCCTGGCCGATTGCCTTGCAGGGAAAAGCCCGATTTATGTGCGGGAACACCGCGTTCTTTGCAAGGATGGCAGCTACAAATGGATTCTGGACCGCGGCATGGTGGTCAGCCGCAGCGCCGAGGGCAACCCCTTACGCATGATTGGAATCCATACCGATATCAGTAAACGTATTGAGATGGAAGAAGCGGCCAGAGCCGCTGCCGAATACGCCCGCAGCCTGATTGAATCGAGCCTGGATCCGCTGATTATGATCAGCGCAGAAGGCAAGATTAATGATGTCAATCAGGCCACCGAACGCATTACCGGCGTAGACCGCGCCCAGCTGATTGGCAGTGATTTTGCCGATTACTTTACCGATCCGGCCAAAGCCCGTGCCGGATATCAACAGGTCTTTTCTGAAGGGCTGGTCACCGATTATCAACTGGCGATTCGCCATGTTTCCGGCCAGATCAGTGATATTTTATATAACGCCAGTATTTATCAGGATGCCAGGGGAAAGACACTGGGGGTTTTTGCCGCCGCCCGCGATATTACCCGGCGCAAACAAGCTGAAGACGCATTGCGTAACAGTTATGAAGCGCTGCACGACATCCTGGAAGTGATGCTGGATGGCTTTTGGGCTGTGGATGCCGAAGGACATATACTGGAAGTCAATTCCAGCTACAGCCAGCTTTCTGGTTACTCCCGCGAAGAATTACTCACCATGCGGATCTCGGATCTGGAGGCCACCGAAACCCCTGAAGAAACCCTGGCGCACATTCAGCAACTGACACAAAACGGGCGCTCCATTTTTGAATCCGTGCACCGGCGTAAAAATGGCACGCTCTGGCATGTGGAGGTCAGCTCCACTTATCGTGAAATAGATGGTATCCAGATCTTTGCTTTTATCCGCGATATTACCGAACGCAAAATGGCCGATGCGGCCCGGCAAAAGAGTGAGAAATTTAAACAGGCCATATTAGACTCGGTATTTGCCCAGATTGCCGTACTGAACCAGGATGGCACCATTATTGCGGTGAATGAGCCATGGCGGCACTTTGCGCTGGAAAACAGCAGCACGCCCGGCATAACCGCCAGTCATACTGAAATTGGCACCAATTATCTGGATATCTGCCGCCTCAGTGAGGGAAGCCGGCAAGAAGAGGCTCAGGCGGCTTACAAGGGAATACGCAGCGTACTGGATGGCGTTGAAACCAGCTTCCGCCTGGAATACCCTTGCCATTCCCCGGAACTGCAACGCTGGTTTGTCATGTCGGTGACCCCGCTGGGCAATGAAGAAGCCGGCGTGGTGATTACCCATACCGATATCACCGAACGCAAACAAGATGAAGCCGAGCTGCTGCGCCACCGCGAGCACCTGGAAGAAATGGTCAGCGAGCGCACCTTGCAGCTGGAAAAAGCCAATCAGGCGCTGGCAGCACAGCAACGCTTTATTGGTGCCATCACCGATTCTCTGCCCAGTATGATTGGCTATTGGGATGACCACCTTTGCTGCCGCTTTGCCAACCGGGCCTATCTGGAATGGTTTAACCGCAGACCCGAGGAAATGCTGGGGCTGTCCATCAAAGAGCTGATGGGAGAGGCGCTGTATAAAATAAATGAGCCCTATATTCTGGGGGCGCTGGGCGGCGAGCGGCAAACCTTTCAAAGAACGCTGACTAAACGGGATGGCTCCACGGGCTACACCTGGGCCACTTATACACCGGATATTATCGATCATCATGTGCAGGGGTTTTATGCCATGGTGACCGATGTGACCGAGCTGAAACAGGCCGAGCTGAAGCTCGCCATACTGAATGAAGAATTAGCCGCCGCCAGAGATACCGCAGAAGCCGCCAATCTGGCCAAGAGTGCCTTTCTGGCCAATATGAGCCATGAAATCCGCACCCCGATGAATGCCATTATTGGCCTGACTCATCTGTTGCGGCGCGCCGGCACCACGCCGGAACAAGCAGCCCGGCTGGATAAAATTGATGGGGCCGGGCGGCATTTGCTGTCGATTATTAACGATATTCTCGACTTATCCAAGATTGAAGCCGGTAAATTTCAACTGGAAAGTACCGATTTCCACCTTTCTGCCATTTTGGATAATGTCGCCTCCATTGTGGGCGAAGCGGCCAAAGATAAGGGGCTGGAAATCAGGCTGGATCACAATAATGTCCCGCAATGGTTACGTGGCGACCCCACCCGGATTCGCCAGGGTTTACTGAATTACGCCGGAAATGCGATTAAATTTACCGAAAAAGGCAGCGTCACCCTCAGCGCCAAATTGCTGGAAGAACAAAATGGCCAGCTGTTGGTTCGCTTTGAAGTCAGCGATACCGGCATTGGCATTGCCCCGGCAAAAATAGGCCAGCTCTTCCAGGCCTTTGAGCAGGCAGACAGCTCCATTACCCGCCGCTATGGCGGCACCGGTCTGGGGCTGGCCATTACCCGCCGGATTGCCCAATTAATGGGCGGGGAAGCAGGAGCCATCAGTGAGCCGGGCAAGGGAAGTACGTTCTGGTTTACGGTCCTGTTGCAACGGGGCCATGGCACCATGCCTTTACTGCCCTCCCGCCACCGCTTTGACGATGCCGAAAACCAGTTGCGCCAAAACCACAGCGGTTGCCGGATCTTGCTGGCAGAAGACAATGCCATTAACCGTGAAGTGGCGTTAGAGCTGCTGCATGGCTCAGGCCTTGCGGCAGATACCGCGGAAGACGGCCGGGTAGCCGTCGAAATGGCAAAAAATCATAGCTATGATCTGATCCTGATGGATATACAAATGCCCAATCTGGACGGGCTTGAAGCCACCCGGGCGATCCGGGCGCTGCCGGGCTGGGAAGACAAACCCATTATTGCCATGACTGCAAACGCCTTTGAGGAAGACCGCCAGGCCTGTGAAAATGCGGGGATGAATGATTTTGTCGTTAAACCCGTAGAGCCGGATTTACTCTATGCGGCGCTGCTTAAATGGCTGCCATTGGACACCAGCCCGGCCAGCCTCTCTTTTACGCCTGCACCGGTCGTCAACACACCGATCACCGAGGCCGCACTGGTTCATCTGTCCACAACACCGGGCTTTAATACCGAAAGAGGCCTTGCCACCATGCGGGGTAATGCCAATAAATATCTGAATCTGCTCAGCCGCTTTGTTGAAGCCCATGCCGGTGATATGGCGCAACTGGCCCAGTCTCTGGCCCAGGGAGATCAGGTAACGGCGGTGCGCATTGCTCACACCTTAAAAGGAACCGGAGCGACGCTGGGCTGCGATCATTTATCCGCAGAAGCCGCCAAACTGGAAGCCATTTTACGCAAAAACCTGCCTGATGCCGATATCCTGATCCTGCCCGGCGCATCCGCTATTGATCAGTATTTTAATGCCATTATTCTGGCTTTAAATTATCTTCCGGCTGAAATCTTACCCGAGGGCAGTGCAAGCAGCAGCGATGAGCTGATCAACATTCTGGACGAGCTGGATGCTCTGCTGGAAAAAGGCGATACCACGGCCATTTCACTGTTTGAAACACAGGCCGCCACGCTGAAAGCGGCTCTGGGGGAACCTTGCAAACTGCTGCAAAGACAGATTCAGCAATTTGATTTTGAAAGCGCCAAAGAAACCTTGCACAGCCTGCGCACTGCAATCGGATCCGAGCGGTGAAGGCTGAAACGGGTTCAGGCCCTGACCCGGATAAAAGGTAAAATGCCCCTTTTTCCGGAGGCAAGCCGTGCAACTACCTTATTTTTTATTGGCCTTGATTATTGGTCTGATTATTCCGCTGCAATCTGCGGTGAATAACCAGCTGAAAGGTGTAATTGGCGGCAGCACCCTGCTGGCGGCTTTATTATCGTTTTCCATTGGTACACTGACTCTGGCACTGATTGCGCTTCTGAGCGGGCAAAAATGGTCCGGATTATCCAATTTGGGCCAGATCTCCTGGTGGATGCTGACGGGCGGCATGATGGGGGCCCTGTTTGTGTTTGGCACCACCTTGCTGGCACCCCGGATTGGCGTTGCCGCCATGGTGTCTTTAATTATTGCCGGGCAGATTATTTCTTCCCTGCTGTTTGATCGTTTTGGCTGGCTGGGCTTGCCGCTGCGGGACATTGGCTATGCCCGACTACTGGGAGCCTTGCTGATTGCCGCCGGCGTATTACTGGTTAATTTTGGCCATCTGCTGGACAAACGGGCATAAGAAAAGCCACGGTCTTTAAACCGTGGCTTTTTTAAAGCATCTCTGCGCTGGCTGATACGCCATCAGCGATACCCGATTTAAGCTGCATAAAACGCTATCGCCAAGCGTAGCAGGCAGAGCTTATTTACGCCCAAGGCTAAAAATCAGGATGCGAAAAAATCTTTCACCTTATCCATAAAGGATTTAGCGCGTGGATTATGCTTGTCGGCATCACCCTGATTAATTTCTTCAAATTCACGCAGTAATTCTTTTTGGCGCGGCGTTAATTTAACCGGTGTTTCCAGAATCACATGGCACATTAAATCGCCGGTAATGGCACTGCGTACGCCTTTAATCCCTTTACTGCGCAGGCGGAATTGCTGGCCGCTTTGCGTTTCTGCCGGAATAGTAATCCGGGCTTTGCCATCCAGTGTAGGGATTTCAATTTCGCCGCCTAATGCTGCAATGGTAAAGCTGATTGGCATTTCGCAATGCAGATCATTGCCATCACGCTGAAATACCGAATGCGCTTTAACATGAATCACCACATACAGGTCCCCTGACGGGCCGCCATTCACGCCGGCTTCGCCTTCGCCGCTTAAGCGGATACGATCGCCTTCATCCACACCGGCAGGAATTTTAACGGCCAGAGTTTTATGCGTATTCACCCGGCCGGTACCCTGACAAGGGCGGCATGGATCTGCAATATATTTGCCGCTGCCATGACAAGTCGGGCAGGTTTGTTGCAAGCTGAAAAAGCCTTGTGAAACGCGAACCTGACCATGACCACCGCAGGTATGACATGTTTTAGCCTGAGTGCCGGCCTTGGCACCCGAACCATGACAGCTGTCGCATTCTTCATGCGAAGGGATCTTAATTTGCCGCTCTACACCGCGTGCCGCTTCTTCTAAGCTGATTTCAAGGTTGTAACGCAGGTCAGCACCACGGTAGACATTTGAACGCCCGCCACGCCCGCCGCCGGCCGCACCAAAGATATCGCCAAAGATATCCGAGAACGCATCGCCAAAGCCTGCACCGCCACCACCGCCCATACCCGATTGCTGATCGAGGCCGGCATGGCCGTACTGATCATAGGCCGCGCGTTTTTGTGCGTCGGATAAAACTTCGTAGGCTTCTTTGCCTTCTTTAAATTTTTCTTCTGCGTCTTTACTGTCCGGATTGCGGTCCGGATGGTATTTCATCGCCAGCTTGCGGTAGGCTTTTTTAATTTCGTCATCATCCGCATCGCGGTTCACGCCCAGCGTGTCGTAAAAATCTTTTTTAGCCATCGTTTTAATCCTGCACCTAAGGGTTGCACCATACATTCGTCATTGCGGTGCAGATTGGGGCAGATCCTGCAATCTACAAGTCCTGCTAAACGATTTCTACCTTTTGTCTTGTATGCACAGCTTTAGTTAACTATGAATAGAGCTGACAACTTACTTGCAAAACAGAAGGCACGTCATGAACTTCCTGAATAATTTCTCGATTGCCAGCAGGTTAATTACTGGCTTCTTACTTTGTGCTCTGCTCACACTGATTTTAGGGATTCTTGGCTACCAAAGCGCCGCCTCAATGCAGGATTTATCCAGGGATATGCATGACAACCAGCTGGTGCCGGTGATGGATATTGCCAATGCCAATATGCAGGCCATTTATCATCACCGCATGCTGTTTGCCCATGCGCTGGAGCCTGATGAGGGAAAAATGACCAAAATGCGGGAAGTTATGGCCGGCCATGAGGCCAAAATGAAAGAATTATTAAATAAATACCGCGCTACAGATTTAACCCAGCCAGAAAAAGAT
>JBOFGM010000673.1:0-10729 GCA_051649105.1 Iodobacter sp.
CAGTGATATGCGTGTGCTGCAGGCCAGCAGTGACCCCCGTGCGCAGCTGGCAATTGATTATTTTGTGCACCGTATCAGCAACGAGCTGGGCTCGCTGGCGGCCTGTATGGGCGGGCTGGATGCGCTGGTCTTTACGGCCGGTATTGGCGAAAACAGCAGCATGATCCGGCAACGGGTCTGTGAGCAGGCCGGCTGGCTGGGCGTGCAGCTGGACAACCAGGCCAATGAAAGCGATGAGCTCTGTATCAGCAGCATCAACAGCCCGGTTTCTGCCTGGCGTATTCCCAGCAATGAGGAGCTGATGATTGCCCGCCATACCCGCGCCCGGCTGGAGCCCTGATCATCGCCCGGATTAATACCAGACAGACTTACCCATTAACTGACTTAACCTGAACCCTTAGCCCTTAACCTGCCCTGATTAACAAGGAAGTTCAACATGACTCAGCAAATCCCTCATCTTTACGGTTCATTAGCCGGCAAAAAAGGCATTATTATTGGTATTGCCAACCAGCACTCCATTGCTTACGGCTGCGCTAAAGCGTTCCGTGAACAAGGCGCTGAGCTGACCATTACCTATATCAATGAAAAGGGTCGCCCTTTTGTTGAGCCGCTGGCCACCGATCTGGATGCCGCTCTGTTTCTGCCGCTGGATGTGACCCAGGATGGCCAGATGGAAGCGGTTTTTGAAGAAATTCGCAAAAAATGGGGCCGGCTGGATTTTGCCATTCACTCGATTGCCTTTGCCCCAAGAGAAGCCCTGCATGGCCGGGTGGTGGATGTCACTGAAGCCGACTTTAATACCGCCATGAAAATCTCTTGTTACTCCTTTATCGAAATGGCGCGTCTGGCTGAGCCACTGATGGATGAAGGCGGCACGCTGTTTGCGATGAGCTATTACGGCGCAGAAAAAGTTATTAAAAATTACAATATTATGGGGCCGGTCAAAGCCGCTCTGGAATCCCTCTGCCGCTATACCGCCGCCGAACTGGGCCCTAAAGGCATTCGCGTGCATGCCATCTCTCCGGGCCCTTTGAAAACCCGCGCTGCATCCGGGATTGCCGAGTTTGATGAGCTGCTGGATAAAGCCGCGTCCGAAGCACCAGCCCGCTCGCTGGTCAGTATTGAAGACGTGGGGGCGGCCTGCGCCGGGCTGGCCACAGACAGCGCCAAGCTGATTACCGGCGGCACCATCTATGTGGATGGCGGTTTCCATATTATGGGCTGACCATGGCCCATAAAAAAACGGCTTTGCAGCAATGCAAAGCCGTTTTTTATTTAAACCTGAGCTTAACGACCCATTTCTTTTAAATATTCACTGCGTGCGGCAATGGCCGTATCGGTGAAATCACTGAATACCCCGTCAATACCAAGACGGAAAAACGCTTTATATTCAGCTTTTGGATCATTTTTAAAATCAGCCGGAATACGGCGTTTTTCATTGCGGAAAGTATAAGCATGCACCATCAGCCCGGCCTTATGCGCATCGGCAATTAAGGTGGTCGCAGGCATACTGAAACCATCGGCGTAATTCACTTTGCCATCGCCATTCACATCCAATACCTTGCCATCGGCCCCCAGCTGGCCTTTAACCGAAATAATATAAGGCTTCCACGGGCCAATTCCGTCGGCATAGGTTTTAATTTCTGCAAGGCCGGCGGGCGTCAGCATATCGGTAAACAACCGCGTCTCCCCCGACAGATTCCAGTCATAAGGGCGGTCATATGGGAAAGCCAAAGTGACCTTGCCGGTTTTTAAATCCACATCATCGCCATCCACCAGCTGAATCAGCCTGGTTTTTAAGCCATTCGCCTTTAAATATTTCAGGCTGCTGGGTTCAAAACTTTGTACATAAACCGGTGACGTTTTACTGTTCCAGCCGGCGAGTTTGATCAGGGCAATCAGCTTGTCTTCCAGCGGCAGGCCCAAAGCCTTGTGATAACTTGGATTCTTGGTTTCCGGATAAACGGCGATGGTGCGGGTTGGCGTCGATTTAGCCTTTACCAGATCAATAATTTCCTGGAAGGTCACAATCTTATATTTGCCATTAAATTCCTGCGGGCGCTCTGCATCGGTGGCAATCCCGCCCAGGGTTTTAATTTCTGCCAGAGTAAAGTCGCTGGCAAACCAGCCATCCAGATTTTCACCATCCACCACGCCTTTTCTTTTCCGGCTGGCAAATTCAGGGTGAGAAGCCACATCGGTGCTGATACTTAATTCAGGATCATGACGGGCAATCAAAACGCCATCTTTGGTTGAGATTAAATCCGGCTCGATCACATCCGCGCCCAGCTCGATTGCTTTTACATAGGCTTCATAAGTTTCTTCCGGCAAATAGCCCGAAGCGCCGCGATGCGCCACCACCAGGGGTTGCTGACCATCCAGCGTTAATAAAGCCGGCTTAACGGGAGCTGTGGATTCACTGTCTCCACCGCAAGCACTTAAAGCTAAAGCAATACTACAAGCCAGAATCGAAGGTTTTAACATGGTGGATTGCCTGTAAAAAATATCATCTTACAAAGGCTGCATGACCTGGATAAGTCAGCAACATGACATGCGGATGAAATCTACCCTTGGTCATCATCCCGTCTTGGTGTGGTAGTAAACTGGAGCTGTGCGCGGCGTGTCTTTTAAAACTTCTGCCCGCCGGCCCCTTCACCTGGCGGTAACTATGATCGCAAATCTTGGCAGCAACTATGGCTCTGATCAAAGTGGCATGATTTGTGGCTACCGGTTTATCCCGGGTTTACCCGGTCAGCCCATTGAATCGGCACAAATCAAGGCCTGGCTGGCATCGCAACCGGGGGTAGCCGACCAGGAGTTCTTATGGCTGCACTTTAATTTATCCAATACGGCCGCAGAAAAATGGCTGCAATCCAATCTGGATTTATCCGAACAATTTTTTGAGGCCCTGCACGAGGGCTCCCAGTCCACCCGGATTGAATATACCGATGGCACCCTGATTGGCGTCGTCAATGATGTTTTATTTGATTTCGCCTTTAATGCCTCCGATACCGCCACCCTGTGGATGAGCGCCGACCGCCATTTACTGATCAGCGCCCGCAGTAAACCCTTAAGATCCATTGATAAGCTGCGGGCCCATGTTAAAAGCGGCGAGATTTTTCGCTCGCCCGTCGATTTAATGGTGAGCCTGCTGCGCGATCAGGCCGATGTGCTGGTGCAAATTGTGCGGGAAGCCACCAGCAAGGTGGATGTCGAAGAGGACAAGCTGCTGACTTATCGCCCTCAGCTCAAACTGGGGGATTTAGGCGTACTGCGGCGGGTGCTGGTTCGTCTGTGCCGGCTGCTGGCACCAGAGCCTGCCGCCTTATTCAGATTACTGAACCGCCCGCCAGAATGGATCAACCAGCATGATATTCAGGATTTACGCCAGTCCACCGAGGAGTTCTCTGCCGTATTAAGCGATATCTCGGCGCTGGTGGAGCGGGTTAAATTACTGCAGGAAGAAGTGGCTGCAAGGGTCAATGAGCAGACCAACCGCAGCGTGTATATTTTAACCATGGTCACGGTGCTGGCCTTACCCGTCAATATTATTGCCGGGCTGATGGGAATGAATGTGGGCGGTATTCCGCTGGCTCAGCATCCGCATGGTTTCTGGCTGGTAGTGGCGATGATTATGTTGATTCTGGTGGTCGCCGCCGCCTGGGCCTTTCGCAAAAAAGATTAAGCGCTTACGCAAAAAAAGACCCCGGCCGGTTAACGGACGGGGTCTTTTTGATCAGGCATCAACCTGGTTTATTTAACAGCAGATGCTGCCTTCTTTTCTACTGCAGAAGCAGCGGAAGCGGCGTGCTTCTTGGCTTGTACTTTTTGTACTGCAGAAGCGGCGGATGCTGCGTGCTTCTTGGCTTGTGCTTTTTGTACTGCAGAAGCGGCGGATGCTACATGCTTCTTGGCTTGTACTTTTTGTACTGCAGAAGCCGCGGATGCTGCGTGCTTCTTGGCTTGTACTTTTTGTACTGCAGAAGCGGCAGATGCGGCGTGCTTCTTGGCTTGTACTTTTTGTACTGCAGAAGCGGCGGATGCTGCGTGCTTCTTGGCTTGTACTTTTTGTACTGCAGAAGCGGCGGATGCTACATACTTCTTGGCTTGTACTTTTTGTACTGCAGAAGCGGCGGATGCGGCGTGCTTCTTGGCTTGTACTTTTTGTACTGCAGAAGCGGCAGATGCGGCGTGTTTTTTAGCTTGAGCCTTTTGCACCGAAGATGCTGCCGGTGTTTTCTTTATTACATGTACATGCTTGGTCGCCGATGCAGAGACCTTGGCAGAATGAGTTTCAACTTTAACCGGAGTTGAAGCGGCTTCTGCTGCCATGCCAAAGGCAGTCGTTGCAACAAAGACAGAAGCAGCAAGAGTGGTCAGCAGTTTGTTCATGGTATTGATTCCTGAATTTCGCTCGGTAGTGAGCGGACAAATTCAGTATCTGCGCTCTGCGCCCGAAGATCGATATGCGTTTAGTAGCGATGTGTAACGGACTGTCTGCAGCAAAAAAGCCGGTACAAGCCCAAAAAATCAAGCTTACTTTTGGTAACAAAACCCATGTAAGACAATCTCTTAACAGGGTGATAATCGCGCCGCAGCATCTGTTTATCAAGCATTCCCGTCCGGGATCAATAGAAGGACACTGGTATGAGCCACTTTTCCAGCCAGCCATGGCAGGTACAGACTAATCGCTGGGACTGGCTTGTGCTGCCGATTATGATCGGCCTGATTGTTCTGCTGGCTTATGGTGCATCCCAAATGGCCACGCCTTTTCAGGTTGGCACGCCGCTCGCTATTTCGCTTGACCCAGGTAATCTGCCCTATTATTTGCTTCGCACCACCTTGCGAATGCTGATGGCGCTTGCGCTGTCATTACTGTTTAGCTTTGCCTTTGCCTTTATTGCCGCCCGCTACCGGATGGCAGAAAAAGTCATGGTGCCGGCACTGGATATTTTGCAATCCATTCCCGTGCTCGGGTTCTTATCGATTACCGTAACCGGCTTTATAGCGCTATTTCCCGGCAATTTACTGGGCGTGGAATGTGCGGCTATTTTTGCCATTTTCACCTCGCAAGCCTGGAATATGGCCTTTAGTCTGTATCAGTCGATGCGTACCGTGCCCTCTGAATTAAAAGAAGCCGCCCGGATTTTCCATCTCTCGGCCTGGCAGCGTTTCTGGCGGCTGGAGCTGCCCTTTGCCATGCCAGGCTTGCTGTGGAATATGATGATGTCGATGTCTGGTGGCTGGTTTTTCGTCGTGGCCTCGGAAGCGATTTCTGTATCCAATCAAAATATTAAATTACCCGGTATTGGTTCCTATATTGCACTGGCCATTGCCGGGCAAAATCTGGCCGCCATTGGCTGGGCTATTTTAGCCATGCTGATCGGGATCTTAATTTACGACCAGCTGCTGTTCCGCCCGCTGATTGCCTGGGCCAATAAGTTTAAATTTGAAGAATCCAGCAGCGAAGATGAGCCTAAGTCCTGGCTGCTGACCCTGATGCGCCGGACCAATGCCATTCAAAACCTCAGCCACCGTGGCATTACATTTTTAGAGCGCGGTCTGCTGTTTTTTAAAAAGCCCTACGATGGCACCTCGATTCTGGCCCGGCCACAGGCATTAAACCCGGCCACCGAGCGTATTGGCGACGCGCTGATTGCCGCTGTGGCCCTGTTTGCCTGCTGGAAAATTGCCGTATTTATTCATACCGGTGTTGGCCTCTATGAGGTTGGCCGGGTGTTCTGGCTGGGTTGCCTGACCATGCTGAGGGTATCGGTACTGATTGTGCTGGCCTCGGTGATCTGGGTGCCCATTGGCGTCTGGGTGGGATTAAACCCCAAATATGCGGCCCGCTTACAGCCCGTCGCCCAGTTTCTGGCAGCCTTTCCGGCCAATCTGATGTTTCCGCTGGTGGTTTTAGGGATTGTTAAATTTGGGCTGAACCCGGAAATCTGGCTCAGCCCGCTGATGGTGTTTGGTACCCAGTGGTATATCTTATTTAACGTGATTGCCGGAGCCAGCTCAATCCCGACCGAGCTGCGCTATGCCGCAGATAATCTGGGCTTATCCCGCTGGTTACGCTGGAAACGGTTTTTACTGCCAGCGATTTTCCCCAGTTTTGTCACTGGTGCAATTACGGCCTCCGGCGGCTCGTGGAATGCCAGCATCGTGGCCGAATATGTCAGCTGGGGGAACACCACCCTGACTGCCACCGGCCTTGGCAGCTATATTGCCGAAATGACAGCCACCGGCGACTTCCCGCGTATTGCGCTGGGGATCAGCGTGATGTGCTGCTTTGTCATGGCCTTTAACCGCTTTGTCTGGCGCAAGCTCTATACCATCGCCGAAGAAAAAATGAGCTATTAAGCATTGCGATCACTTTTACAGGTAATTCTATGACCCAGCCTCTGATTCAACTGCGCGGCGTAAACAAACATTTCAGAACCGCCGATGGCTCTGAACGCATCGTTCTGGAAAATGTCGACTTTACCCTGCAAGAAGGCGAAATCGTCGCTTTATTAGGTAAATCCGGCTCGGGTAAATCCACCCTGCTGCGGATTATTGCCGGGCTGTTGCCTGCCAATAAGGGCGAGGTGTTATATCGCGGCCAGCCGTTGTTTGGCCCGGCGCGCGGTATTGCCATGGTGTTTCAGTCGTTTGCGCTGTTTCCCTGGCTGACCGTGCAACAAAATGTGGAATTAGGTCTGGAAGCCCAGGGAATTGCCAAAGCCACCCGGGCCAAAGAAGCCGAAGCGGCGATTGAGCTGATCGGGCTGGCCGGCTTTGAAGGCGCCCTGCCCCGGGAATTATCCGGCGGGATGAAACAGCGGGTAGGCATTGCCCGGGCGCTGGTGATGAAACCCGATGTATTACTGATGGATGAGGCCTTTTCGGCGCTGGATGTGCTGACTGGCGAAACCCTGCGCGACGATATGCTGGAACTGTGGGAAAGCCGGAAAACCCCGATGAAGGGCATTTTGGTGGTGTCGCATAATATTGAAGAAGCTGTGATGATGGCCGACCGGATTCTGATTTTCTCCAGCGATCCGGGCCGGGTCAGGGCAGAAATCAAAGTGGATTTACCGCGCGATCGCTCAGAAGACTCGGCAGAAGTGCGCGCACTGATCGATGAAGTCTATAACCTGATGACCAGCTCACCTGACACGCTGGAAGCCGCGGCCACCCATATGCAAGCCAGCCATCCGGGCTACCGCCTGCCTCAGGCCGAAATCAGCCAGATGGAAGGTCTGCTGGAAATGCTGGCCGACGAGCCTTTCCATGGTCATGCCGATTTGCCACAGCTGGCCGAAGAAGCGGGCTTATTAGACGAAGATTTATTCCCGATTTACGAAGCCTTGCGCCTGCTGGATTTAGTCCATATTGCGCATGGCGATATTCATCTGACCGTATTGGGTCAGCGCTACAGCCAGGCCGATCAGGCTACCCGCAAAGAGATCTTTGGTCAGCAGCTGCTGCAACATGTGGCACTGGCAGCGCGCATCCGCCACAGTCTGGAGCAGGAAGAATCCGGCGAGCTGGCCGAAGAGCCATTCCTGCGCCTGCTGGAGGAATTCCTTGGCGAAGAAGAAGCCAAAGAAGTGCTGGATGTGGCCGTGGAATGGGGACGTTATGGCGAAGTTTACGAATACAACTACCATACCCGTATGCTGAATTTGCCGGAAATCGACGAATAAGCAGGCAATAAAAAACCCCTGATCATCGATCAGGGGCTTAGAATTTGGTTGCGGGGACAGGACTCGAACCTGTGACCTTCGGGTTATGAGCCCGACGAGCTGCCAACTGCTCCACCCCGCGTCAGAGAGGTGGACTATAGTCTGCGCCAGCCCTTGAGTCAATCATCATAGCCGTAAATAAGTCAGTTATCTCTGGCTGGCTGCCGCACTGGCCGCAGCGGCATCCAAGGAATCATTCAGTTTATCCACACTGATTTCATGTTTACCGCCATTGGGCATGCCAAACATCGCGGCCATTTGCTGTGCCTGATCACGGGTCAGCACCAAGAGCTCAATCCGGCGGTTTGAAGCGGCCTTAGGGTTTTGAATATCATACGGCGCCCGGTCGGCCATCCCCACCACCTGCAGGATATTTTCCAGCGGCATGCCGCCTGAAAGCAGCCCGGCCCGCGCCGACATGGCACGGTTACTGGACAAGCTCCAGTTAGAAAAGGCAGCATAATTGGTGTTTTTATATTGCATGGAATCGGTATGCCCGATCACCAGCAACTGATGATCCACGGTTGCAAAAATCGCCCCCATTTTCAGCAATAAACGGCGGAAACGCTCGCTGGGAACCTGGCTGCCACGCTCAAACATCCCTTGTTTATCTGTGTCATGCAGCATAATCCGCAGACCGTAAGGCGTGATGATAGTCTGGATATTCTCGGACAGCCCCGCCTCTTTAAACAGCTGCAAAAAGGTTTGCGCCAGATCCTGCATTGCCGCCGGCGTGTCATATTGCTTTTTAGCCTTGGCATTATCTGAATACAGCAAGGAGTTCTGCGGGCCACCACCCTGCCCCGGGGACGACTGCTCCGAACCCGGCTGATTACTGCCCAGCACCGGCTCACGCGGAATCAGGCTGCCCTTAGGATTGCCCTGATGATCGATCAGCTGGCGATTACCATTACTCGCCAGCGAGCTGCCGGCCCCATTGCGCAAAACCCGTTCAATATTTTCTTTATCGCGAGCCGATAATACCCACAGCACCAAAAACAAACACATCAGCGCCAGAACGAAATCGGCAAAAGCCACTTTCCAGGCACCGCCATGGGCTTCCGAATCTTGCTTGCGGGAAACACGGCGAATAATCGTTTCTTCGTGTTTATTATTTTTACTCAATTAAGCCGTTCCCTCTAACGTATTAATCCACGTTTCAAGCTGGGAAAAACTAGGCTTAATATTCAGTTGAACCAGACGGCGGCCGGCATCAATTGCCAATAAAGGCGGCTTGCCGGAAACATGCGTCACCAGTACCACTTTTACGCATTCCAGATTGGATAATTCTTCTTTCACCAATTGATGCATCATATTGCACAGCGGATCCAGAATACCGTAGCACATAAAAATCCCGATAAACGTCCCCACCATGGCGGCCCCTACCCGCTCACTGATTTCGGCCACTTCGGCCCCTTCACTGATGGTATGCATGGTCATTACAATACCCAATACCGCCGCCAGAATACCAAAGCCCGGCATCCCTTCCGAAATCTTATGCAATGATTTGGATGGCTGATTCAGCTCTTCATGAATCGCTTCTAATTCCTGCTCTAATACCCCTTCCAATTCATGGGCATTGATTTTACCCATTGCCATCAGGCGGAAATTATCCACAATAAAGGCGAGTAATTTTGGCTGCTCTAATACCAGCGGATAACGCTGAAATAAGGCACTTTCACGCGGAGATTCCACATGCTGATCCAGCGCTTTAAGCCCCTGACCGGCAGTAATCAGCAATTCATACATTAATAACAGCAATTGCCGCTGGAAATCCGGACCATGCTTTTTGCCCATAATCACCCGGCGGATCTGACCCAGCATTTCTGCCAGCACATGCTTAGGATTACCTAATACCAATGCGCCCAGACCGGCTCCGATAATAATCAACAGTTCAACGGGCTGCCAGATCAGATGGAATGATCCGCCAATCATAAAAAACCCGCCAAAAACGCAGACCATGACAATGCCGATACCTAAAAACTGCTGCATTATTTATTCCAACTTTAATTAAATGCCACCAAGGGCAATTTTCATTTTCTTAATTGCCGATTTATTAATCTGACAAACCCTTGCTTCTGATAAATCCAATACTGCAGAAATCTCTTTTAAATTCAGTTCAAATTCGTAATACATCTGAATCACACGCTGCTCTTTTTCATCCAGGCTTAATAAAGCCCGGGTCAGACTTAAGCGGTTAATCACGCCATTTTCCGGTGATTCTGCGCCACCGGATTCATGAATACCGCCAGCCAGCAGATCATCAAAACTGGATAAAACTTCGGCATTTTCTGCCATTTGATATTCATGCCAGGCGCTGGCCGAAATATTTAATCCGGCCATGACATCGGCCTCGCCAGGCTCTCTGCCTAGTTTTCTTCTTAATACCCGGATTTCATCACGAATCCGGTGAGCGCTTTGCCGCACCGAACGCGGCCGCCAGTCCAGACGTCTTAATTCATCCAGAATAGCGCCGCGCATCCGCAATAAAGCAAAGCCAATAAACTGATCATCCGGCGTGCCATAGCGGCGCAAAGATTCCAGCAAGGCCATCAGGCCAATTTGCTCCATATCTTCACGGTCCAGCACACATTCCACCTGCGAAGATAATTGCCGCACCACACGGCTCAGCAATGGCGCATATTCAGCCAGCAATGCGGCTTCCTGCTTTGCATCCAGTGCCAGATCTAAACAGACATAATCATTCACGGTTTATTCAACAATCAGTTTACTGACCATCACATCAGAAAATGGCTTCTCTGATCCGACGGCAACATAAGCGGTGGAAAATTCTTTATTTAATAAAGTGTGATAATCCTCAATCGTCATTTTATTGGCTTTATTTAAATCAAGACGGGATAAAACCCGTACCGCTGTGCTTTTTAAAAACGGCAAATGATTTTTAATATCCGCTTCTTTTTCTTTACTGGTCCGGAACACCAGATCCATCGCAATATAATGTGTGGAAAGAGAGCTGCCATCATCATTGCGCAGCA
>JBOFGM010000674.1:0-3385 GCA_051649105.1 Iodobacter sp.
ACCGAGGCTGAGTTGCTGCAAAATGCCGCGCAAGGGCTGCACCCCTTGATCGATACGGCAGGGGAATGGCCTTTGGTGCAACAAGCCGTTGCCGGGGTCGATAGTCAGAAAATCAGCGATATGCTGAGCGGTATGGCCAGGGGGCCGCGCTATATCCAGGTGACGCAGGAAAGATCGCACCTCGAGCACTTGCCCACCCGGGATCAGCTGCTTAACTGGTATCGCGATCACAAACCCGAGATCGGCTCTGCGGCATCTGCGGATATCAGGCCCATGCCGCTGCCTGCGCCTAAAGCACCCGCCGGTAGTATCAGTAGTGAGCAACAACAGGGTGAGTTGCAAGCCTTTACGTTATCTAACGGGATGAAGGTCTTTTTGCGCACCATGGCGCAGGCCAATGAGTTGATTGCTTTTCGTATGGATGCGGCTGGCGGGCGGTATCAGTTCGGGCCGGATCTCTATGGTGCAGCTCTTGCCGCCGATAAGGAAATGAAAGGGGCCATTGTGGCAATGATTCCTGTGGCTGAGCTGGAGCGTACGCGGCTTTCCAAAGGGATTATTTTCTGGCCCTATGTGGATGAGGATACCCATGGTCTTGCAGGATTCAGCCCGCTGGCGGGGCTTGATGGTGCATTTTCTGAGATCCACCACCGTTTTTTTCGAAATGAAAAAACGGACTTTACCAGCGACAGTTACTCTTACGCCAAAGCAGACGATAAGTTTGAAAACTATCAGGGTCTGGTCGGTAAGCTGATGCATCCGGCGGCTTTTAATAATGACTACCGGGTTACGGTGCTTGATCCGCAATGGGGGCAGGCGGTGATGAATTATCACCGCAATCTGGTTTACCGCCAGCTGTGGGGGGATCCGGCGCAATTTACTCTGATGGTTGCCGGCCCTGTTCAGGCACGGGAATTAAAGCCGCTGCTGGAAAAATGGCTGGCTAATATTCCCAAACGAAGCGACAGCCAGCCGGTGGTGCTTGCGCCATTTACTCCCCGCTCGGGCGGCGAGCAGCAAGTCACCGATCAAGCGCTGAAAGTGGCGCAGGATCTGATCGAATTTAACTCGGTTCAAGCCAGTCCGGGCAGCGGTATTGCCGCCCATGCGCTGATCTTACAGGCGGTGCTGGAAGAGCGTTTGCGGATGGCCTTGCGCGAAACCGGCGGCGACAGCTATGCGCCCTGGGCTTATATCACGCTCAGCCCGGGGCCTTCGCATCTTGCCAGAGTCTCAATCGGCTTTGATATTGAACCTGGTAGTGAAGTAAAAGCATTGCAAGAGGCCAAAGAGATCACCAGGGCTTTGCGCGAAACCCCGGCTTCACAGCAAGAGTTGCAAAATGCCCGGCAAATTGTATTGCGTGAGCTGGTCAGCGAGCAGCGCGAACCTGAAACCCTGATCTGGCGGCTGTTTTGGCTGAATCAGGCGGGGATGCCGCTCGATGGTGGCGTTGAGCTGCGTAAACAGGTGGAAGAATGCAGCCCGGCCGATCTGCAAAAAGCCGCCCAAAGTTTGCTTGCCACCGGGCAAATGACGGTTGGTCGCCTGACGCCTAATCCGCGGATGTAAAGGCACAGCCGGTGCAGAAGCAGGGTGGGGGCCGGCTTAGCCAGTGCAAAATGCAAAGGTGCCGATATCTTGATTCAGTGCTCAGCAAATCCCACCCCGGGCGGCTTTAAGCCAAAAACCAGCGGTGCGACAGATCCATCGCCCCAGGGCTAACAGGGGTCATCCGCCAGCTGGCTCGCCAATACCGGGGGCGGGATCAGCGCACGTCCCTGTGGAAACAGTAAAACAGCCAGACCGGCCAGGATTTCTACCAGGCCACAAGCAACAATCACCGTCTCTGTGGCAAGGTGAGCATAGAGGTAAGTGCCACCAACACCGGCAATCAGAACAGACAAGCCAAGCGCGGCAATTCTGAGGCGGACCATGCCAGCGATCTCTTTGTGCGGGAAAGAAGTCTGGAGCAGTAAAATAAAGCTGATATCGATTAAGGGGCCGCCCAGTGCCGCCAAGGCGGCTCCTGACATCATCCCTGTCATGATATAAGGCGCTGGGAGAAAAAAAACCGATAAGCCCACCATGGCAATTCCGGCACCATTCAGTGCCGAGCCCAAAGCAAATCCGCCATAGAGCCGCCGCATCACCATGCTTCCAATCACCATAATGGCGATTAAATTCCCCACGCCATAAGCCCCCATAATGAAGCTATAAACAGGCAACCCTTCGACTCCCCAACCTGCAATCTTGTATTTAATGACGGCAAGCGCAATCCCATTGGCGATACCGACGGTCCAGGCCACATTGCCCAGCATCGCGCAGATATACAGCGCCTGCAGCTGATATCGGCCGGCTAAATGAGACCAGCCTGCACTTAAGGCCGCCTTGCGGCTTATCACGGGCTGATTTTGCCGGGGAAGCTTCCCGGCTAAATGGCTGATCGCCCATGCAGAAAAAGCAAAAGCGAGACCATTGAGTGAAAATAAAGCCTCGATGGGAACAAGCAGCGTCAAGGCTCCGGCAAGCACCGGGCCAATCACGCGGGCAATACGCAAAACAGAATCAATGAGTGCATTAGTAGCCTGCAGCTCGCCGGGGTGGCTGACCAGCCGGGGTATGCTGGCTCTTAATGCAGGCTCCGAAAAGGTGCCTGCTACGGTAATCAGCGCCAGGGTTGCGGCAAGAACCCATAGATTAAGCAGCCCTGCGGACCAGGCCAGAAAAGGGATCATTGCAAACAGGGCTCGGGCCAGATGCGCGCCTGTCATGGTTCGTTGATGATCCCAGCGCTCTGCCCAGATGCCACCTGAAAGGGCCACAACCAGGCTGACTGCGCCACGCAAGGCACTCAACCAACTCGCGTCAGCGTCCGCCGTTTTTGCCGCAAGCCAGGCCACCGCCACGGTAAAGAGTTCATTGCCAATGGATGAAACAGCAAGCCCTGTCCATAACCAGGCAATGGCAGGGGTGGCCAAAGGTTTAAATATCTTCATGAATTAATTCTTAAAGATTGTGGCATGGATCCTGATCCCCGGTCCGGGCGCTTCTTGCTTGTGGTTTGTTGTACTTATATTTTATTAAGTAATAACGGCTGATTCATTCGCACTAAGCCGGCATTTTTAGCCATTTCTAATTTTATTTCACCGGCCAGTAATGCGGCCAATGTGGCTTCACTGGTAATTAATATCGCTTCATTGGCAACAGGGGCGGGTGTGTGTGTTTGAAGTTTTAACGTTTCAATGGAATGCAGTAAATCAGTGGCAGCAGCAATGGGCGTTTCCTGATCGCTGTATTGCGACCATAAGCCAGAATCAATCAGCAGTACCGAAACCGAACCGCTGAATCCATTGAGTTGCATACGGTCACGCAGTTGATTCAG
>JBOFGM010000675.1:0-12314 GCA_051649105.1 Iodobacter sp.
GAGGATTTTCGTGATCAGCTGGCCCATAACGATATTTTGCGCAGCCAGCTGGGAGGCGCAAACACAGCGACCGAAAATGGGGCCGTCTCGATTATGGAGGCGCTGCTCGCCATCCAGCAAAGCAGTATCGACTTGCTGCATTCATTGCATGAGCAGGAAAAATGCGCGGCAGACATTACCTCCGATCAGTGGAGCCGCAGACAAAAAAATAGTGCCACTCTGGAATCCATCGCCGCCTACCATGTGCAGCGAAAAATACAGGTGGATCAGGACTGCGCCAGTATTCGTGATGTGTTTACTAAAGTTGCCGCCCTCAAAAGCATTACCGGCTTAATCAGCGATATAGCCAAAAAAACGAATTTACTGGCCCTTAATGCCGCCATTGAAGCGGCACGCGCCGGGGAAGCGGGTCGCGGCTTTACCGTGGTGGCCGATGAAGTCAGAAAACTATCGCAACAAACCAGCGAAGCCACCCGGCATATTGATCTGAGTATCGAAGAAGTCGCCCATACCGTAGAAAACTCGCTCTTGCATATGGCTTCCGATACGCTGATCCAGGAAGAAGAACAACGCATTCAGGATGTCACCGACGCGCTGATTAATCTGAACAGCTCGTTTGATCAGGTCGGGCATTATTTAATTACGATCACCGGGCAAAGCAAAATCACCATGGAAAGCGTCTGCCAGGGCATTCTGGATTCACTGGGGCAGATGCAATATCAGGATATTGCCCGCCAAAGAATTGAGCAGGTGGTCACGGCATTAAGCCGGCTGGATGCCCACTATGATGAGATTGCCCGGCAACTGGCGGCGGAACCGCCGCAGCCACTGGAAACCCCGCCCCTGGCGAAACATATAGAGGCATTACGCCATCACTATGTGATGGAAGATCAGCATAAAACCCACAATACCACTCTGGGCAACGCAGAACAGCACAGCGCCGCCCGCCCGTCCATTGAGCTTTTCTAAACCGCAGCAGCTCCGGCCGGCAGTCATGAATTAAAACGGACACCGGCCCCTTTATACTGATTTAATGATCCGCTGATCTGGCAGGCAGATATGCTGATGGAGTGTTCCTGCCCATGGGCCCGGGCAAAAGCGCGGATTAAATCGCCACCCGGGGGTATCGCAAATCCGGCGAAAGAGCGGATTTACGCCTTAGAAAATCACCAGGCTGAAACAATCAGAGCCACCTTAAAAAGGCGCTGCCCAATATGCTGTATACCACTATTCATACAGCATATTGATTGCGATATAGTTCTGTTATATGCCCGTACCGGGCAGAATGCTAAATTGATATAAGGAATAGTATGCAAAAAGTATTACTTTCCATGGCCTTTGCCAGCGCCAGCCTGCTGGCCAATGCGGCCAGTGATCCGTTTCAATGGTTAGAAAAAGTCAGTGATAAAAAATCCCTGAATTGGGTTAAGGCGCAGAATAATAAAAGCCGCAGTATGCTGGAAAAAGAAGCCAGTTTTGAACCGCTTAAAAATCAGGTACTGGATATTCTTAATTCCAAAGAGCGGATTGCCTATGTGCATAAAATGGGCAGCCACTTTTATAATTTCTGGCGCGATGCGGAACATCCGCGCGGGCTGTTACGCCGCACGACGCCAGAGAGCTATAAAACCGCCAGCCCGGAATGGGAAACCGTATTAGATTTAGATGCACTTTCTAAAAATGAAAATGCCAATTGGGTTTATAAAGGCGCTGACTGCAGCTATCCGCAATATGACCGCTGCTTAATCAGCTTATCCCGCGGTGGTGCCGATGCCGTGGAAATCCGCGAATTTGATTTAACGACCAAAGAATTTGTAAAAAACGGCTTTACCCTCAGCGAAGCTAAATCAGAAATCTCCTGGCAGGGTAAAGACGCCGTTTTTGTGGCCACTGATTTTGGCAAAGGCTCGCAAACCGATTCCGGCTATCCGCGTATTGTAAAACTCTGGCAGCGCGGCACGCCGCTCAGCAGTGCCCAAACCATTTATGAAGGGCAAAAGAGTGATATCTCGGTTTCCGCCTCGGTGGCCGAAGAAACCGGCTACCGGCGCGAGCTGATCCGCCGTGGCATCACCTTTTATACCAGCGAGATTTATCTGCGCAGCGAAGGCAAACTCAGCCGGATTGCCATTCCGGATGATGCCAGCCTGAATTTCTTTGGCCCGCAACTGGTAGTGACGCTGAAATCAGACTGGACCACGGGCGGTAAAACCTGGCCGGCCGGCAGCCTGCTGGCCACTGATTTTAATCAGTTCCAGGCGGGCGAGCGCACCTTTACCCCGCTGTTTACCCCTACAGCCACCACGGCGCTGAATCATATCAGCGCCACAAAAAACTATTTGCTGGTGGATTCTTTGGATAATGTCACCGGACGCCTTGCCGAATGGCGCTTTAAAGAGGGCCAGTGGACTCAGCGCGCCGTTAAGGTGCCGCCCTTTGGCAGTATCAGTGCCAGCGCGGTAGACCCTGATTCATCGGATGATTACTTTTTTAACCATACCGATTTTCTGACGCCGGATGCGCTGTATATGGCCCATGCCGGCAGTGATGAACGCGAGCTGCTGAAACAGCGCCCGGCCTTTTTTGATGCCAGTCAGTTAGAAATTGCCCAGTACCAGGCGGTTTCCAAAGATGGCACCCATGTGCCCTACTTTATCGTTAAACCCAAAAACCTGCCGGCCGATGGCAGCGCCCCAACTCTGCTGTATGGCTATGGCGGTTTTGAAGTCAGCCTGACGCCTGCCTATTCCGCCGGGGCCGGTAAAGCCTGGCTGGAAAAAGGCGGCGTCTATGTACTGGCCAATATCCGTGGCGGTGGTGAATTTGGCCCGGCCTGGCATCAGGCGGCACTGAAAGAAAACCGTCAGCACGCCTATGATGATTTTATTGCCGTGGCCGAAGATTTAATCAGCAAAAAAATCACCCGCCCGGAAAAGCTCGGCATTATGGGCGGCAGCAATGGCGGCCTGCTGATGGGGGTAATGATGACCCAACGGCCGGATCTGTTTGGAGCGGTTGTTTGCCAGGTGCCTTTGCTGGATATGCAGCGCTTTAATAAATTACTGGCCGGCGCGTCCTGGATGGGTGAATACGGTAATCCGGATATCCCGGCAGAATGGGACTATATCCGTAAATACTCGCCTTATCACAATATCCGGGCCGCAAAGAAATATCCGCAGATTCTGTTTACCACCTCTACCCGCGATGACCGGGTGCATCCAGGACATGCCCGTAAAATGATGGCCAAAATGCAAAGTATGGGGATTAAAAGTCTGTGGTATTACGAAAATATGGAAGGCGGCCATGCCGGCGCGGCAGATAATAAGCAAAAAGCCGATATGACAGCGCTGGAATACAGCTTTTTATGGAAAATGCTTAAATAAACCGGTGATTTAAATCACCAGATTGAAGGCATTAAAAAAGCCACCTTAAAAGGTGGCTTTTTTTATTAAGCGAGGCTTAAGCGCGCTTTTTGAATTCATTGAAACGTGTGTCGATTTCGATTTTGTCACCGATTTCAATAAACGCAGCAACTGGTAATTCATAACCATTGCTTAAACGACCTGGCTTCATTACCTTGCCGGATGTATCGCCACGAACTGCAGGTTCGGTGTAAACCACTTCACGAACGATGGTTGTAGGCAATTCAACAGAGATCGCTTTACCTTCGTAGAAGGTTACATCGCAAACATCTTGCATGCCGTCTTCGATAAAGTTCAGCGCATCGCCAAGGTTATCTTTTTCAACTTCGTATTGTTCGAATTCTGTATCCATAAATACATACATTGGGTCAGCAAAGTATGTGTAAGTACATTCTTTACGATCCAAAGTAACAACTTCAAACTTTTCGTCCGCTTTATAAACGTTTTCAGAAGCAGAAGTACCCAGCAAGCTTTTTGCTTTTACTTTTACAACGGAAGAGTTACGGCCTGATTTGCTGTATTCGGTTTTTTGAACGACCCATGGTTGTCCATCAACCATGATTACGTTACCAACGCGAACTTCTTGTGCGGTTTTGATTGCCATTGCGGTATTTACCCAGAGCTTAAAGTGATGGTTAAAATTTAACGCGCCATTTTACCTTGCTATTGATGAATCTGACCAGATTCGTCGCAAGATCCCCCCGCTGTGCTAATTGCCGCTGCCATGCCGCAGCATGGGCGTTTAATGCAGGCAGAGCAGGCAAAAGCTTATCCCACACGGCTTTAAGAGCCTGACCGCGGTTCCAGGCCTGCCAGAATTGATTCAGCGCCTGTGCATCTTCACCAGGACAAGCGGCCAGATAAACCGCCAAAAAGGCATCCAGTTTCACCAGATGTGCGTCTTCATCCTGCGGATAGATATGCCAGATCAGTGGCAAACCGGCCCATTGCGCCCGCACAAAAGAATCTTCACCGCGCACAAAATTTAAATCGCAGCTCCATAACAGGCGGTCATAATCCGGCTGAGACTGCATGGGCAACAGGCAAAGTGTCAGTGCACCCCGCTGCAGCGGCATCCCCGCCTGCAGCCGCTCACCCAGCCAGGCTTCGGCCTGCGGCACAATCAGCCCTTCCGGAATAAATAATTGCACCGGCCGGGACGAGTTTTGCCAGCAATCCAGAAGCTGGGCCAACCCGGCGTTTTCATAGGCAAATACAGAGATTTTTAACGCCCCGGCCACCGGCGGCAGCCATTGCGCCAAATAAGCCGCAGCATCGGCCGGCTGCCAGGCGGCCCGCGCCGCCCGCTGGGCCAGTTCACCCAATACCCCGCCGGTACCATCCACAAAGCCCGGAAAGAAAAAGAACTTAGGCAGCCCGTGGGCAGGAGAAGGCAGGCCATGGCAAGAAATCACCCAGTCTTCGGCCGATAAATATTCCAGATTCAGCCAGGCCCGCCCGGCGGGCTGCGCCTTCATGGCGGCAATATAGTCAGCGGGTAAATCACAGGCAAAAGCCTCGATCACCACGTCGCCCGGGGTTACGCCGGCAAAATCTTCCCCCCACAGGCAAACCTGCACCCCGGCGCAAGACTGATCCTCAACGGCCGGATCAATATCGGCCTGAATCCGCTGAAAACTGGCTAAATCATCCACCCACAGGCGAACGGCAAAATGATGCTCTGCCACCAGTTGCCGGGCGAGGCGCCAGCAGACGCCAATATCGCCATAATTATCAACCACCCGGCAAAAAATATCCCAGCGCAATGGATCTGATTTCATTACTTATTTCACTTTATTTTCTTCGGCCGCATAGAGATTTCTGTCGGCCACAAATAAATCATGCATATGCTGGCGGTTTTCTTTAGCCAGCGCCATTAAAGCATCCATATCATCCTTATGCTCTAATTGCTCTAATAAAGAAGCCTCATCATGCCGCTGGAAAATATCCACCATTCTTTCAGCATGGCTTGGTGAATAGCCCAAAGCCAGTAAAGTATGTTCTGCCGCCGTTAAACTGCTTTCCCATACTTCACGAATCACCACATCCACATCCAGATCCATTAATGACATGGCATGAGTCCGGTTATGCGCCCGGGCAATAATCTGTAAATGCGGAAATTTGCGCTTGGCCATTTGGGCCAGATGCAGGGAATCGCTGATATTATCAATGGCAATTAATAAAACACTGGCTTGTTTTGCACCGGCTTTTCTTAATAAATCATGGCGGGTGGCATCACCAAAATAAATTTTATGCCCGACTTTTTTCAAGAATTCAATATGCTCCGGATCTTTATCCAGCGCCGTAAACTGCATCCCCTTAGCTGCTAATAAACGCCCGGTTGCCTGACCAAAACGGCCAAACCCGGCGATAATAACTTTATTGGATTCAATATTTACATTACTGTAATCCACTTTCTTTTCTTTAACAGAGCGCTTAATCCAGGTTTCAAACAGCATCAGTAACGGCGCATTCAGCGCCATGGATAAGCCCACCACAATAATAATTTTCTCGGTGATCTCGCTGCTTAAAATATGCAAAGACAATGCCTGAGCCATCACCACAAAAGCAAATTCACCGCCCTGGGCCAGCATCAGCCCCAGCCGCAAGCTATTGGTCTTGGATTGTCCGTAAAAAGAAACCAGCCCGGCAATCACCGATGTTTTAACCACCAGCAGCAATAAAGCACCCGCCATTAATATCCACGGATCAGCCAGCAATAAGGTGACATTAATACTGGTGCCGATGGTGATAAAGAATAAACCTAATAACAAACCTTTAAAGGGTTCAATATCGGCTTCCAGCTGATGACGAAAGCTGGAATTGGCCAGCATAATACCGGAAATAAAAGCCCCCATCGCCATGGATAAGCCAGCATATTCAAAGCCCAGCGCAGCGCTCAACACAATTAATAATGCAGCGGCCGTCATCACTTCTGAATTGCCGTATTTCGCCACGATTTTTAACAGTGGATTCAGTAAATACATGCCAATAAATAAAGTAATCACCACCGCCAGTAAACCCAGCCACCAGGGCACCACATGCCCGCTCGGGTCCGGAGCCATGGCCTGCAGACTAAGCAAGACCGGAATAACGGCCAGATCTTGCATCAGTAAAATAGAAAAACCAATCCGCCCGACAGGCTGATTTAATAAACTGCGCTCTTTTAATAATTGAATTGCAAAGGCGGTGGATGATAAAGCCAGCGTCACACCAATTAATAAAGCCAGCCTGGAATCCACACTCAGTGCATAGGTGGCGCAAGCCGCCAGTGCCAGCCCGCAACCTAATAACTGAGCGCCGCCCAGGCCCACAATCTTTTTACGCATTTTCCAGAGTGCTTTAGGATTTAATTCTAATCCCAGCACAAACAATAACAGCACCACACCAATTTCTGCGAAATTCAGCACCGCAACAGGATCTTCAACAAATCCTAAGCAATAAGGCCCGACCACCAGACCTGCGGTTAAATATCCCAGAATAGAACCTAAATTAAACCGCTTAAAAACCGGCACGGCAATCACTGCCGCAGCCAATAAAACAACCGATGTATGTAATAACTGGTTGTTTCCCATCATCACCTCCTTGTGCTGATTATCTGTTTTATGGCACTGCATCGTATCCCGCGGCAAACCTGCGCTTAAAAGACACGATTGCAATGCCGCACTATTTATAGCATCCGCCGGCAATGATCCATTCAGTCATTTCACCCGATTATTTACCAATAAGCACTATTCACAAAAAACAGGACGACCCGGCTTTCATTTCAATGGCATTTATTTTTAATCCTGATGATTATAAGAGCAGAGTCGTTTCAGACTGATTTTTTCACAAAAATAAAATGATAATACAATGATTTAAAAAGGATTTTATTAAATCATTCTGTAAAAAATTCCGGCCGGCATCCGCTGCCTGGCAATGGCACAGCCCGCAGCAGATCAGGGATGGGGATGTCATTACCCTGTTATACAAACAGGGGATAAATATCACCACGTTCAGGCAGCGCTAATCCGGCCCCGCCTGATCTGCCCCGCACAGTATCTGGTAGCAGCGTTGAACTCCGGCACATATGACTTCAATAGAAAGGCCCGGCAGATGAAAACAACCGCAGAAATCAAACCGATTGTATTAATTGTTGCTGATATGCCGGAAAGAAGAGAGCTGCTGTCATCCTGCCTGAAGGCAGACTATCAGCTGCAGCTGGCCAAAAATACCCACAGCGCGCTGGAGCAGGCGGCGCAATTTCTGCCGGAATTAATCTTATTAGATCTGATGATTTTTGAGCCCGATGGTTTTTTAATTTGCGAGCAACTGAAGACCGACCCTGCCACCTGTAATATCCCGGTGATTTTTGTCACCGATCCCATGGAAAGCGCCGCCGAAGAGCGCGGGTTTGCATTGGGAGCCGAAGATTACTTTACCAAACCGATCAGCCGCTCTGCCCTGCTGGCACGGGTCAAAGCGCATATTCTGCAAAGAAGAATGCAGGACCGGATTCTGGCCGTCACTCAGGAGCTGGAACAACAGGTGCGGGATGCCGATAAATCCAAACGGCTGTTAAATGCCGTGCTCGATGCCATTCCGATCCGCGTTTTCTGGAAAGACCCTAATTCGCGCTATCTGGGCTGTAACCGGCATTTTGCCCAGGATAACGGGCTGAGTTCTTCAGAAGAAATACGGGGCCATACGGATTTTGATCTGATGCCAGAATGCGCCTTTGCCCTGCAAAACTTTGCCCATACCGTGATTTCCACCGGGCAAAGCCTGCTGGATCAGGAAGGCATGATGACCACCCGGGATGGCAAACACACCCATATCAGCCTGAACCATGTTCCTCTGCTGGAAAGCGATGGCTCCGTCATTGGCATTGTGGGGGCCTATGAAGATATCAGCCAAAGAAAACACACGCTGGATGCGCTGCAAGAAGCCAAGGTTAAACTGGAGGCCAGGCTGGCTGAAATTGAGGCCTTGCAAAGTAAGCTGCAGGACGAAGCGGTCAGAGATCCGCTGACCGGGCTGTATAATCGGCGCTATCTGGCAGAAACACTGGATGTGATGCTGGCTCAGGCCATGCGCAATAATATAAGCCTGAGTGCGGTGATGATTGATATCGACCACTTTAAAGCCATTAACGACACTTTTGGCCATCCCACCGGCGATGAAGCCTTAAAACGGCTGGCGCTGTTTTTAAGCTCTCAGGCGCGTACCAGTGATATTGTCTGCCGGCTGGGCGGGGAAGAATTTTTAATTCTGATGATGGGCGCATCGGCCGAAAATGCACAAATCAAGCTGGATAAATATCGTAGTGATTTTTCCAAAACCACCATTCGCTACCAAAATTATGGTCTGCAAATGACGTTCTCGGCCGGCATTGCCGTCTATCCCCGGCATGCCGATACCTCTGCAAAACTGCTTGAACATGCCGATTCGGCACTGTACGCAGCCAAAAATACCGGCCGTAACCGGGTAGTGATATTCAGCGGCGAATTACTCGGCCATTTCGATTAAACCGCGGCCATTGCGTTTGGCTGCATAGAGGGCCTCGTCTGCGCGCAAGACCATGGCACGGCCATTTTCATCACTGCGCAGCATGGCGATCCCGGTCGAAAAGGTGACGTCCAGCCGCTGCTGTTTATAAATCAGCGGATTGCGGCGGCACATTTGTTGCAAGCGCTCCAGCACATAACGGGCACCATGAATATCGGTCTCGGCCAGCAAAATCAAAAACTCTTCGCCGCCATAGCGCACCAGAATATCGGTGTCTCTTAATACCGACTTGGCCAGACCGGCAATATGCACCAGAACATTGTCGCCCACGGCATGACCAAAACGGTCGTTAACCTGTTTAAAATCATCTAAATCAAGCAGCACTACGGATAATTTATGGTTATGCCGCTGCGCCAGCTTGGCTTCACGCACCAGACGGTTATCAAACCCCTGACGATTCATTGCCCCGGTCAGGGCATCTTGCTCTAAAATCTGCCGGTTTACTGCCAGATCTTCTTCAATATGCCGGACTGAATCACGGATTGCCTGTAAATCGACGCCGGATGCAGAAACCGATGAATGCATTTCTGAAGTAGAGCTGATGATGGTATTAAGCAGAGATTCAAGCTTGGAATGGGTATCATCCGGGCTGGCACTCTGCTCCAGATGAGCACGACGGGTATCTTGCAACTGATCCAGGCTGCTCGACATGGTTTCGCCGCCTTCGGCCAGCGTAGTCATCAGCTGATCTGTGGTTTCGCCCACATCGGTTAACAGATCGCCCACCTTGTACAGCAACTGCCAGGCCTGCAAGGTTTCAAAAGACGTTTTGGCTTCAGGAGATTTGATGGTGGCAATGGCGTTGTAAAATTTTGTATAGTTTTCAGGTGTGGGAGGTAGTCCACGTTCCGAAAGCTTTTTAAGAGCGATCCGCGCAATTTCAACCGGATTTACTGCGGGTACATTAGACATAGAGTTACACAAAGCCATTGCACATTAGTTTAAGCGCCCGATTGTACGCAATCGCAGGTGATGAATCTATGACAATACCCTTATTACCGTAGGAATTTAATTAAATATGCATATTCACATTCTTGGCATTTGCGGCACATTTATGGGCGGAATTGCCGCGCTGGCGCGCTCTGCAGGGCATAAAGTAACGGGTTGCGATGCCAATGTTTATCCACCGATGTCCACCCAGCTGGCGGCTCTGGATATCGGTCTGATTGAAGGCTGGAACAGCGATCAGCTGGATCTGGGCGCAGATCTGTATGTGATTGGCAATGTAGTGACCCGTGGCAATCCTTTGATCGAAGAAATTTTAAATCGCGGCCTGCCGTATATTTCCGGCCCGCAGTGGCTGGGAGAAAACCTGCTGCGGGATAAATGGGTACTGGCCGTCGCCGGCACCCACGGCAAAACCAGCACCAGCTCGATGCTGGCCTGGATTTTGGAATATGCAGGCCTTGCCCCCGGCTTTTTGATTGGCGGTATTCCGGAAAACTTTGGTATTTCGGCCCGGGTGCCGGGCGTTCCGCGCCAGGATGCGGCCTCGGTTTCGCCCTTCTTTGTGCTGGAAGCCGATGAATACGACACCGCGTTTTTTGATAAACGCAGCAAATTTGTGCATTACCGCCCGCGTACCGCCGTATTAAATAATCTGGAATTTGACCACGCCGATATTTTTGAAAATCTGGCCGCCATCGAAACGCAATTCCATCATCTAGTGCGTACCGTTCCCGGCCAGGGCCGGCTGATTGTCAATGGCACCGAAGAAAGCCTGACCCGGGTTCTGCATAAGGGTTGCTGGAGCGAAGTGGAACTCTTTGGCGGCGAATCCGGCTGGAAGATTGGCGCATATGTTGAAGGCGGCTTTGAAGTCTTGCTGGGCGAACAATTGCAGGGCATTTTGCGCTGGTCTCTCCTGGGTAAGCATAACCAGATGAATGCGCTGGCCGCTATTGCCGCCGCCCGCCATGTGGGTGTGACGCCGGAAGTGGCGATTGCCGCGCTGGCAGAGTTTAAAAATGTAAAACGCCGGATGGAAATCCGTGGTTTGCGTAATGGCATTACGGTTTACGATGATTTTGCCCATCACCCCACCGCCATTGCCACCACCGTTGCCGGCCTGCGTGAAAAAGTAGGTCAGTCGCGGATTCTGGCCGTTCTGGAACCCCGCTCTAACACCATGAAGCTGGGCAGTATGAAAGAAGCCCTGCCAGGCAGCCTGAGCCAGGCGGATCTGGTGTTTTGCTATGGTGCCAATCTGGGCTGGAGCAGCAGCGAAGCCCTGGCCTCCTTAGGAGCGCGGGCACAAAGCTTTGATAATCTGGATCAGCTGATTGAAGCCATCCGCAAAGCAGCAAAGCCCGGGGATCATATTCTGGTGATGAGTAACGGTGGTTTTGGCGGATTACACAGCAAATTGCTGGCTGTTTTATAAATCACAGCCGCCAGGCCCTTCCACCAGCGGGTGGCGGGGCCAATCCAGACAGATTTGACTATGGGCAAAGGAATTTGTGCTCTTCCTCTTGGTTGACCAAAGACGAGGGCATATACTGCGTAAGTATTTCTACTAAGCCTAACCCTCCGGAGAAGACTGCATGAGCAACCCGTATATCGAACTGGTTAAGGCCCACGATGCCCTGTTACAAAAACAGGATGCCCCCCTTTTCAGTACTCTCGATGGCCTGACTATTGCGGCAAAACAAGATTTAAGCGCGGCTCCGGTCGCCATGATTTTTGCCCCGCACCCGGACGATGAATGCATTATCGGTGCACTGCCGCTGCGTTTAGCCCGTGAAGATGGCTACCGTGTCATCAATGTGGCAGTCAGCCTTGGCTCTAATCTGCCACGCCAGCCAGAACGTCTGGCTGAGCTCGACCGTGCCTGTCAGGTACTGGGTTTTGAGCTGCAAGAAACCATTCCGGGTGGCCTGATGGCCGTCAGCCCAAAGACACGCGACAGCGATCCTGCGGCCTGGGCCGAAAAAGTAGCCGTGATTGCGGCGCTGATTAAGCAATACCAACCCACTGTTTGTGTTGTGCCTAATGATAATGACGGCCATGCCGCCCATATTGGCACCCACTTTCTGCTGATGGATGCACTGGCATCCTTAGGTCATGCCTGCTTTGTGGTGCAATCTGAATTCTGGCGCGCCATGGCCACACCGAACGCCCTGATTGAAACCACGATCACCGACACGGCCGATCTGATTGCCGCGCTGGCCTGCCATGTGGGTGAAGTGCAACGCAACCCCTACCATCTGCGTTTAACCTCCTGGATGGCAGACAATGTCCGCCGCGGGGCTGAAGTTGTGGGCGGTGCCGGTGTGGCGGCTCCAACCTTCTCCTTTGGTACCATTTACCGTATCGATCATTTCGACGGTAAAGCACTGCAGGATT
>JBOFGM010000676.1:0-2084 GCA_051649105.1 Iodobacter sp.
GGAATGAATGAGCATCTGGCCAAACCCATTAATCCGCAGCATTTATTAAAGGTGTTATTGCAATGCATGGATGAGGCCGACCTGCAGCCGGAAATAGCGCCCGAGCCTGAACCCTGTCTTTTGCCACTCTTGCCCGGGCTGGATCTGGAAAAAGCGCTGCAGCGTTTTGGCAGCCTGAGTTTATTAAAAAGAATGTTGCCCCGCTTGCGCGATCATTACTGGGATGCGGCACCGCGTTTACAGCAGCTGGTGCAGGAAGGGGCGTTATTTGAAGCAGAACGCCTGGCCCATTCTTTAAAAGGGGTGGCGGGAACCTTAGAAGCACTTACTATTTATCATTTGGCGCAAAAATTAGAAGAACAATTGCATGGTGGTCACACAGAGATTGCAGAATTACTGAATCAGCTGGATTTAGCATTGCAGGAGGTGGCGGTCAGCATCGATTCCTGGCTGGGCGTGAAGGAAGCGGTGGCTGTGGTGGTGGAAGAGCCGGCAGAAACCGTTTTGTCTGGCAAGCCCTTGCATGAGCTGTCCGGTTTATTGCAGCAAAAGAATTTACGCGCCCGCAAATGCTTCCATGCTTTGCAGAAGAGTTTAATGCAGCTTAATTCTGCAAAAACACTGCAAATGGCCGAGGCCATGGAGCGATTAGATTTTAAAACTGCAGCCGATCTGTTGCAGAGTTTTAATAAGTAGTTTGACCAGACGGTTTGTACATTCAGCTAATATCCGCTCAGCAGGCTTCAACTTATTCAGAATCTGCCGGATCAGCCATTTTCGCTTTTTGCTCTTAGTTAAAGCGGTTCAATGTATTGGAGCTTGATTTGATTCACCAGCCTGTACTTCTCATTGTTGATGATGAGCCTGGTAATATTGAAATTCTGGCATCTATTCTGGATGACCAATATGAAGTACGGTTTGCTATCTGTGGTCTGGATGCTTTGGCTGCCATGAAAGACGGCCCCAAACCGGATTTAATTCTGCTCGATGTGATGCTGCCGGATATGGACGGCTATTCTGTTTGCGAAAGAATCAAAGAAGATCCTGAATGCGCCGATATTCCGGTGATTTTTGTCACGTCTTTGGGGAACCCCGAACAAGAAGAAAAAGGCTTTGCGGTGGGTGGGGCGGATTATATTGTGAAGCCCTTCCGGATTTTAAGTATTAAAGCCCGTATTCGTAATCAGCTGGAAATGAAACGCACGCGTGAGCTATTGCAGCGTCTGGCTATTACGGACAGCCTGACCGGGCTGGCTAACCGCCGCCATTTTGATGAAGCCTTAAAGCAAGAAACACAGCGCTTACAGCGGCAGGGCGGCCAGCTGTCTTTGGTGCTGATTGATGTGGATTTTTTTAAACGATATAACGACCACTACGGGCATCCGGCTGGCGATGAGTGTTTGCGGCATATCGCGTCGGTGATTGCGCTTGAGCTGCGGCGGCCGGCCGATTTAACCGCCCGGATTGGTGGCGAAGAGTTTGCCTGCCTGCTGCCGGAAACCACGCTCGATGGTGCGTTTATTGTGGCAGACCGTATCCGGCAGACTGTCCTTGGTTTAAACATGCCCCATCAGACCTCAGCCATTTCTGAATACGTCACCGTCAGCGTCGGTATTGCCACTTCCTGTGGCAGTAATCCAACGCTGTTATATCAGCGGGCCGATATTCAGCTGTATGTGGCTAAAACATCCGGGCGCAATTGCGTGATGCAGGATGCGGAGCTGATTTAAGGTGATTTGAAAGTCGCAGCGGGTTTGAATCCTGAGGAGAGACGGCTGGCCGGCTACGGGAAATGGTCATCGCCTTAAACATGCCGCTCCACCACTCAGCCATTTCTGAATACGTCACCGTCAGCGTTGCCACAACCTGTGGTAATCATCCGACGCTGTTATATCAGCGGGCCGATATTCAACTCTATGTGGCTAAAACCTCCGGGCTGCGTGATGCAGGATGCGGAGCTGATTTAAGGTGATTTGAAAGTCGCTGCGGGTTTGAATCCTGAGGAGAGACGGCTGGCCGGCTACGGGAAATGGTCATCGCCTTAAACATGCCGCTCCACCACTCAGCCATTTCTGAATACGTCA
>JBOFGM010000677.1:0-2977 GCA_051649105.1 Iodobacter sp.
GAAATTTGCTTGCTGTTTTTACTGCCGGATGAAACGGCAACGACAGCCTCGGCCGGAGCGGGTTTGGCTGTTGCCGTGGCCGCTGCCAGCGAGCCTTCGGCCTGCTGAGCGGGCACTTCGGCCGGCTGCGGTGTTTTAACCGCCGGCTTTGCCGGTGCAGGCCTTGCCGGCGCAGCTTTAACCACCTGCCGCGGCTGTGCCTGCGGCTTGGCTTGCGGTTGTTTTGGCACATCATCCCCCATAGGAATGGGGGCCGGCGCGAGCAGCATCACCACTTGCGACGTCTTTAACGGCGGCGCAGATGCACTCGTTAAAGCGTAGAGCATGCCAGCGTGCCCTAAGAGGGCCACTGCAACCAGAAATGTTCTATTGATAATCATTCTCAAATTCTAATCGAGAACGATTCTTCTTACAAGTATTATTACCAAAAAGATAACACCCCCGTGGTCATCATCAACAATCCTGCTGTCAGCCCTTACAAAGCATCCACCCTGCAGCAGAAAATGGCGGCCTGTTTTTGGTGCATCGAGCAAAAAAGGGATTTAAGCAGCTGTATTTTTATTGCAAACACCTTACATTAGAGGGCCGGAATCTTTCCTGACCGATCCACTGATAACTGAAACCCTATGACTATTGCCGCCATTTTGAACGGATCCGCCCTGTCAGCCAGCCTGATCATGGCAATTGGTGCCCAAAACACCTTTGTATTGCGCCAGGGGCTGACCCGGCAGCATATTTTTCTGACCGCCCTGATCTGCTCCTTATGCGATTTATTATTAATGTCGGCAGGGGTAGCAGGAATGGGGCACGCATTAAACGCCATGCCCGACTTACAACGCTGGATGGCGCTTTTTGGCGCGGTCTTTGTGCTCTGGTATGGCTTTAATGCCTTTAAAAAGGCTTTGCACCCGGAAACACTGAGTGATGACCATCGTGAACGCGCCTTTGGCACGCCAGGCAAAGTGATTCTGGCCGGGCTGGCCTTTTCTTTGCTCAACCCCCATGCCCTGTTAGATACCGTGGTTCTGGTCGGCTCAATTGGTGCGCAGCAGGCCCCGGCGGAGCGGCCCTTCTTTGTGCTGGGCGCAGTGGGATTTTCTTTTACCTGGTTTTTTTCTCTGGCTTATGGCTCAAGTAAATTAAGCGCCCTGTTCAGCAAGCCGGTGGCATGGCGGATTCTGGATATACTGATTGGCTTAATGATGCTGGCCATTGCTTATTCGCTGATTAAAATGGCCGGATTCTGGTAGAACAGGCAATAAACCCAGGCGGGCTGCCTAAAAAACAGGCAGCACCCATTCCTGCCATACAGATCAATCATTTACCCCACTTATCCACAAGTCACACACTGTTCCATCCCCTTATCTTGTGCAGCGATCGCCACCCGCCACAAAAAAACAATTCCGGCCCAGATGCTTGGCCTGATACAGGGCCTGATCGGCCGCCTGCACGAGGCAATATGGATCGACCCCCTGCAGCGGCAGCATCACCGCCACCCCTGCGCTCAGAGTCACCACACTGGCCACGTCCGAGCTCAGATGCTCAATCGCCAGATCACGCACCTGTTGCAATACCGCTTCAACCACCTGTACTGCACCGGTCTGATCGGTTCCCGGCAGAACCAGCACAAATTCTTCCCCTCCGTAACGCGCCACCAGATCGCCAGGACGGTGCAGCGCCACCAGCATGGCCGCAGCCACCCGTTTTAAACATTCATCCCCGGCCTGGTGGCCAAAGTAATCGTTATATCGCTTAAAAAAGTCCACATCCAGCATCACCAGCGCCAGACACTGACTGTTGCGGGCGGCCCGGCCCCACTCCTGCGTCAGGGTCTGATCAAATAAACGCCGGTTGGCAAGACCCGTCAGCCCATCCATATGTGCCAGCCGCGACAGCTCCTGGTTGGCGCAGGATAATTGCTCATGACTGGCCCCTAAGCTGACTTGCAAGGCCTCCAGCTCTTCAATCGTTTCCTGCATTTTTTGTTCATCGAGCTTATGCTGGGTTAAATCATGCAGGGTTGCGATATAGACCCGCTCGCCCTCCACCTCCACAATCGCCAGCGCCATATCCATAATGACTTCCACCCCGGATTTATTCACCGCAGCCACTTCAGTCATGCGGCGGGTATCCACCCCCAGGCGGGAAAATAATTCTTTAGCCAGACCGCGCCGCGGATTAATCTCGCCCAATAAAGGAAATAACACACTCAGCGATTTACCTTTTAAATCATCGTATCCAAATATCCGCAGCGAAGCCGTATTTGCATCCAGAATCAGTCCATCAAAACACAGCGTTAATACGCAATCATGCAAGCTGCTCAGAATGGCAGAAGTACGATATTCATTTTGCTGAAGTTTTAATTCAGCTTGTTTTCTGACGCTGATATCATTGGCAATTCCCATATAGCCGGTTATTTCACCACGCTGGTCACGCACCACATTCATGGTTAATTCAACCGGAAAACCATAACCATCCCTGTGCTGATAAATCCAGTCACAATGAATAAAACGTTTTGCCTGCAAAGAAAAAACATCAAAATCACTGGTGATTTCAACGCCAATTTCTTTGGCGAAATCCATGGTTAATAAGGCAGCGGCATTAGACTGATGAAAAACGGCCGGCGTTTCTTTTCCAATCAGCGATTTAGCCGGATAACCCAGCATCATTTCTGCTGCATGATTAAATAAGCGAATGGTATTGGTTAAATCGGTCACGATAATGGCTGAGCCGGCAGAATCCAGAATAGCCTGCTGCAAACCACTGAATGCCGCCATGGCCAGCTCAGATTTTTTTCTCAGCGTAACATCCCTGACGGTGAGTACCAGCCCGCCTGAAACGGCCACAATCTGATATAAAAACCAGTAATCGTAAAAGTAAGGGCTCTCGCTCTTTTCTTCAGTGACAAACATATTTTTACTGTTAAATACCTGGCAGCAGGCGGCAAATAAAGATTCGGCACCCACCTGTTGCAATG
>JBOFGM010000678.1:0-3553 GCA_051649105.1 Iodobacter sp.
ATGCCGTGTTTGTGGCGACTTGTCTGGCTGCAGCGTTTGGTACGGCCGTTATGGCGTTATTGGCTAATTATCCGATTGCGCTGGCTCCGGGCATGGGTTTGAACGCTTACTTTACCTTTGCGGTTGTAAAGGGAATGGGCGTGCCATGGCAGACTGCGCTGGGTGCGGTGTTTATTTCCGGCGTGATTTTTGTGCTGGTGTCTTCCTTTAAACTGCGCGAAATACTGGTTAATGCCATTCCTCGTTCTTTAAAACTGGCTATTTCTGCCGGTGTCGGTTTATTTCTGGCCATTATTGGTCTGAAAAGTGCCGGCTTAATTACCGCTTCACCGGTCACCATGGTGCAAATGGGTGATATTCATGAACCCAGCACCATTTTAGCCGTGCTGGGTTTCTTCCTGATTGTGGCGCTGGAATACCGCAAGGTAAAAGGCTCGATCATTATCGGGGTACTGGGTGTTACCGTTTTATCCGTGGTACTGGGTTTAACGGAATTTAAAGGCGTGTTTTCCGCGCCTCCTTCGATTGCTCCAACTTTCATGCAAATGGATTTACAAGGCGCAATGAATGCCGGCCTGTTGGGTGTGGTCTTTATTTTCTTCTTTGTCGATTTATTTGATACTACCGGTACCTTGATTGGTGTTTCGCACCGCTCGGGCCTCCTGGATAAAGACGGCAAGCTGCCACGCTTAAAGAAAGCGCTGCTGGCTGATTCTTCTGCCATTATGGTGGGTGCCGCTTTAGGTACATCCAGTGTAACGGCCTATGTGGAATCGGCAGCCGGCGTTGCCGCTGGCGGCCGTACCGGTCTGACCACTCTGGTTGTGGCGCTGTTGTTTTTAGCCGCGCTGTTTGTGGCACCGCTCGCCGGCACCGTGCCTGCCTATGCCACCGCACCGGCTCTTTGCTATGTAGCGGTACTGATGGCCCGCGGTCTGGCTGAAATTGACTGGGACGATATTACCGAAGCGGCACCGGCGGTGATTACTGCAGTAGGGATGCCTTTTACCTACTCCATCGCTGACGGTATTGCCTTTGGTTTTATCAGCTATGCTGCGATCAAGCTGTTATCCGGCCGTTTTAAAGATCTGAGCCCTGCGGTGCTGATTATTACAGCGCTGTGGCTGATTAAATTTGCTTTGTTTGGTTAAGGAAGCGTGATGAGTTTGCTGCAAGTAGAACCGCCTTATACCGACTATATCCGCGACCGTATCCGCACTGTGCCCGACTGGCCACAGCCGGGTGTGCAGTTCCGTGATATCACGCCATTATTGCAAGATAAAAAGACCTTCCGTGTACTGGTGGACATTTTTGTTCACCGCTATATGGATATGGATCTGGATATGGTGGCAGGCGTGGATGCACGGGGCTTTATTCTGGGTGCTGTTGTGGCCTATGAATTAAACCTTGGTTTTGTTCCGGTGCGTAAAAAAGGCAAATTGCCATTTTTAACGGTGGCAGAAGAATATGAGCTGGAATATGGTTCAGCCACGGTGGAAATCCATACCGATGCGTGTAAAAAAGGTGACCGGGTCTTGCTGATTGATGATCTGGTCGCCACCGGCGGCACGATGGTTGCAGCAGCAAAATTATTAAACCGTCTGGGTGCCGAGATTGTCGAGGCCGCAGCGATTGTGGATCTGCCCGAATTGGGTGGCTCCAAATTAGTCCGCGATCAGGGCATCCCCCTGTTTACAGTCTGCGATTACGCAGGTCATTAAGCGGTTTTAATCACGGCGAAGTCTGTTAAGGTTTCGCCGTGATGATTTGTTTTTTGCGGCGGCAGTCAGCCGCCCGTTTTTCATTTGAATAAAAGGTACGTCATCGTGACCCTAGAACTCCCTGAAGCCCAAACCATTATTGATAACTCTGATTGCCTGCACAGCGAGACTGAAGTGCTGGCCGCACTGGATCGTATGGCGGTGGCGATGACCGCTGATTTGCAATATGCCAACCCCATTGTTTACACCGTAATGAATGGCGGGCTGATTGTGTCCGGCCATCTGTTGCCACGTTTGCGCTTTCCGCTGGAAGTGTCGTATATGCACGCCACCCGTTATCGCAAAGAAACCAGCGGCGGCATGCTGGACTGGAAAGTAAAACCACAGGAAAGCATGAAGGGTCGTGTGGTTGTGATCGTGGATGATATTCTGGACGAAGGTCATACCTTAGCGGCTATTCTGGAATTCTGTCGCGAGCAAGGCGCTAAAGAAGTTCGCGTGGCCGTGCTGGTTGATAAGAAGCATGATCGTAAGGCTGTGGGTGTTTCTGCAGATTACGTGGGTCTGGAAGTGGAAGATCGTTTCTTATTTGGTTGCGGTATGGATTATCAAGGCTACTGGCGCAACACCCTGGGCATTTATGCCGTAAAAGGGATGTAAACCACTGTAGTGTGCCCTCGGCAAAGAAAACCCTTATTTACCCTGCGTAAATAAGGGTTTTTTGTGGCCCTGATGTTTGTCATGTTTCTGTCAGATATTGCTTTGCTGATCTATCCTGATTTTAACCGGGAGATTCAGATGCCAGAAACCACCATCGTGCGGCATTTCAGACAAATTCTGACCTGGCCTTTGCAGCTGATGCCCTTGCCTCAGCCCGCCGGCAGCGGTGCCGTGATGGGGCGGCACTGGGAGCTGATGACGCAGCTTCTGGATGAAAACTCGCCCTGGCAGCTGCGTCCCTCCGTGTTTGATATGGATCCGCAGGCTTTTCAGGAGCGGCATTACCGCGAATTTGTTACTTTTCTGCCCTATGTGCAGCGCTTTCTTTATGGCGAAGGCCAGGGCTCAGAAGGCTCAGACAGCTATGGCGGTTCGCCCCTGCATGTGTTTCGCCGCCATGATATTTGCACCGTACGGATGCATTACAAAGACGGAACGCGGCAAGACTTTAAAGTGGCGCATATCGATCTTTATTTCTTTTTTGATACCGATATTATGATTCTGGCCTTTGAGCTCCTGGCGGACAATGTGCCGCTGAGCCGGGCGCAGGATACTTTATTTCGCTTTGGCCGGGCTTTCCCCGCGCAATGGGACGAAGACCATACCGCCGCCAGCTGCCTGCAACAGGTGAAATGGCTGGACGCGCAGGGCGGGGTGATTGCGGTTTCTGATTATGATGACAAAGCGCGGTTTTTATCCCATGTCGGCGAATTCAGGGCCGCCCCTATGGCGCAGCACTGGGATGCCTTGCTGCGGCCCTTGGTCTTGCATCATTCTGATGAGCCGGGCGAGCTGCGTTACCGGCAAATTGAATACCACCGCATGCCTTTGCTGGCTTATCTGGCCTTTGATGACCCGTTTGCCTTGAGCGATGAAGACTTTTACCGGCTGGGCATGGTGACCCGCCCGGCGCAGGGGGGAGACTTGCCCTATACCGCCAAAGTTTTTCAGGATTTTGAGGCGAACTGCTGCTACGACCGCTTTTGGGTGCCGGAGCGGCATCATGATTCGTCCTCCACCCGGATGATGTGCGATGGCCATGCCTTTGTGCTGGTGGGTAAGTACGGGCATGATTTTTTTAGTGATCCCTATACCGGGGCGCTGGGGCAGTT
>JBOFGM010000679.1:0-7979 GCA_051649105.1 Iodobacter sp.
ATTTAATTTCAACTGAAAAGGTTGCCGTAATTTAACTGCCGCCAGAATCCGGGGGCGCATCAGCTTTGCCACCGCGGCAAAGACCGGAACCACCACCGAATTACCAAATTGTTTATAAGCCTGGGTATCAGAAACCGGAATACGAAATGCCGTGCCATCCGGCGCATCGTATCCCATCAGCCGGGCACATTCTCTTGGTGTTAAGCGCCGTGGCCGGTTTTGCTGATTATCCGCAGCATAAAAATCTTTATCCGGATTAAACCCGCGGTCAATCAGAATTTCAGAACCATCTTTATAATAGCGCGCCGACAATGTCCGGGTAATATCCCCGCCATTCACAAGGCCATAGCCAAAGCCATTGCCTTTTGCTTTATGTTTAATGGAATAATTAAACAGATATTCCCAGAGCTTTGGCGTGAGAATATATTTCTCATCCACTTTTTGCTCCAGAATATGCCCTAAAGTCAGCTTTTTCTTAGGGAAAAACTGAGCAATATCGCGCAATGTAAAGCCTTCATGAATCCCCAGATCCCGGCGAAATCCCACTAAAGCAATCCGCTCCCGGTGCTGCGGTACAAAATGCTGAGCATCAATAATTTTAGGATCGGGTAAGCTGGTGACATCGGCATCCGCCACCCAGTAACCCAGCTCATCCAGGGTTTCCATAATGACTTTAAAGGTTCTGCCCTTATCATGGCTTTTTAAATTTTTTACATTTTCCAGCAAAAAGGCCGCTGGCCGCTTTACTTCAATAATTTTGGCCACATCAAAAAATAATGTCCCCTGGGTTTTGCACTCAAAACCATGCACCCGCCCCATTGAATTTTTCTTGGATACACCGGCAATTGAAAAGGGCTGACACGGGAACCCCGCCAGCAGCACATCATGATTGGGCACCAGCCGGTCGATATTGTGCATAATTTCACCGGGCGTGGCGTCTTCCTTATCGCTCAGCGTCACCTTGCGGATATCATCATTAAAGCTATGCGCGGCCGGATCGGCATAATGATTAGCTTTATAGGTTCGGACCGCAGGCTCATTCCATTCGCTGGTAAACACACAGCGCCCGCCAGCCGCCTCAAAGCCTTTTCTGATCCCGCCAATACCGGCAAAAAGATCAATAAAATCAAAGTCGGGCTTACGCGTGGGGGCCTTGGGTAATAAGCGGGTTAAAGCTTCATATTCATGGTGACTCAGACGCGGAGAGGCCTTGCCGTTCAGCCAGCGGTTAATGGTTTCGCGGCACCAGTCATCCGGAGAAATTTCATTCAGATATTCAGCAATATACTTCTGGTCATAGCTTTCTAATAATGACTTAAGCAAAGTCAGGTCATCTTTCTGGTAGTTCATCAATCAATCCGTCCGTCTATCTGGGTCAAACGAGTGACGAAGTATCACTTATTTGACCCTTTAAGTCGATGAAAATACCCACCGAGTACTGTCCGCTGAACATTCCCCCGCTCTCTTGCCCACAGCGATGACTGGCGGCAATGATCAGGCCAGAATCCGCTCCGGATGGGTATAGATGGTCAGCCGCTGGTCCCGAACAAAAGCCAGCAAAGTCATATTGGCCTGCCGGGCCTGCTCAATAGCCAGATGGCTGGGGGCAGAAATAGCGGCAATCACCGGAATATGTGCACGGGCGGCTTTTTGGATCAGATCGTAAGACAGACGGGAGGACATCAGTAAAACGCCATCTCCCCGCTGCCGCTGGCCGGCCAGAAAACCAATCAGCTTATCCAGCGCATTATGCCGGCCAATATCTTCAAACACCGTTAAGCGGCCCTCACACCACCAGCCGGCAGCATGCACGCCGCCGGTTTGCTGATTAATCGTCTGCCGGGCACTTAAAGCCTGCATCCCGGCCATAATCTCTGCGGCCGAAACCGGCTGGCCGGTGTCCAGTGCGGCGGGCATACGCAAGACATCGGCGAGTTGCTCACTGCCGCATAATCCGCAGGCGGTGCGGCTTTGCAGATTACGGCGGCGGGTACGCAAAACAGCAGCACATTCATTGGGGATCTGCAGCCGGGCTTCAAATCCTTCGCCGCTGGCGGCAATCTCAAACGATAAAATCTGGTGATAAGCGGCAACAATCCCCTCACTGAGCGTAAAGCCAATTGCCAGCAGCTCCATCTCCACCGGGCTGCATAACATCACCAGATGGGCGGCACCGTTATAAATCAGGACCAGTGGCACTTCTTGTGCCACCTCCTGCTCCACCGCCAACCATTCTTTGCCGGCATAAAAAACAGCCGGTACCTCAGCGACTCCGTTCATTGTGCTTGCAGGTAAACAGCCAGTGCTTTACTGGCGGGGGTCATGGCCTCCACGGCGTAATAATCCAATGGCACCAGCGGATTGGTTTCCGGGAAGTAAGCCGCCAGACAGCCGCGGGGCACATCAAAGGGCTGCAGGCGGAAATCATTCACCTGCCGCTCCCGGTCAAACCAGACCGACACAATATTGACGTATTGATCGGCCTGCAGCCCCAGCGCGGTTAAATCTTCCTGATTAATAAACAGCACCCGGCGCTCGTTATGAATCCCGCGGTAGCGGTCATTGCGCCGGTAAACCGTGGTGTTGTACTGATCATGGCTGCGAATAGTGGTCAGGGTCAGTAAGGGATTAACCGTCAGCCCTTGCAACTGATCGCGGATCGCCGGTTGCAGGGCATGCACCTTAAAGCGGGCCTTGCCCACCGCCCACTTCCGCTCCCGGGCGCTGTTGCCCAGATAAAAGCCGCCTGGCACCCGTACCCGCTGATTAAAATCGCTGAAACCGGGTATCGCCTCGGCAATCAGGTCGCGAATCAGGTCGTAATCCTGAATCAGCGCTATAAAATCGACCGGGCTTTGCTTTAAGGTTGCAGCGGCCATGCGGGCCACAATTTCCGGCTCGGATAAGAGTTGCTCCGAAGCAGGCGCTTTAATCCCGTGCGTCAGATGCACCATGCTCATGGAGTCTTCCACGGTAATGCTCTGCGGCTGGCCATTTTTTAAGTCAATTTCAGTGCGGCCAAGGCAGGGCAGAATCAGCGCCTCTTTACCCGGCACCAGATGCGAGCGGTTCAGGGTGGTTGTAATATGCACGGTTAAATTTTGCTGCCGTAATGCGGCATGGGTGCGTTCGGTGTCCGGCGTGGCGGCCGCAAAATTACCCCCCATGGCAATAAAGACCTTGCCTGCGCCGGACTCCATTGCGGCAATGCTTTCCACCCCATTGCGCCCATGTTCAGCCGGTGGAGTAAAGCCACAGGCCTCCCCCAGACGGGCAGAAAAGGCAGCCGAAGGGCGCTCATTAATCCCCATGGTGCGATCGCCCTGCACATTAGAATGCCCGCGCACCGGACAAACGCCTGCGCCGGGAATACCAATCTGCCCACGGCACAGCAACACATTGGTCAGCATCTGAATGGTCGCCACCGAATGCTGATGCTGGGTAATCCCCATCCCCCAGGTAATAATGGTGGCTTTGCTGCGTAAATAGATCTCGCCCAGCCGGTTTAATTCGGCCAGCGTTAAACCACTGCTTTTAACCAGGTCATCCCAGGGGGTGGCGGCAATATCGGCAGCCAGTTCTGCCCAGCCTTCGGTATGTTCCTCAATAAAAGCCAGATCCTCCTGCCCCACTTCAAGCACCGATTTCAACAAGGCTTTAGCAATGGCCAGATCGCCACCCAGCTGCGGCTGCACATACATCGAGGCAATCGGCGTGGCGGAATTACTGAGCATTTGTAATGGATTTTGCGGGTCTTGAAAAGACACCAAACCGCGTTCCTTCAGCGGGTTAATCACCACAATCTGGCAACCTCGCAGTGCCGCTTCCTGAAGGGTGCCCAGCATGCGCGGATGGTTGGTGCCGGGATTCTGACCAAAGATAAAGATCGCATCGGCATGATCAAAATCTTCCAGCGTCACCGTGCCCTTACCCACGCCGATGCTGGCATTGAGCGCCACACCGCTGGGCTCATGGCACATATTGGAGCAGTCGGGCATATTATTGGTGCCATAGAGGCGCACAAACAGCTGATATAAAAACGCCGTTTCATTACCGGTGCGCCCCGAGGTATAAAAATGGGCTTCATCGGGTTTAATTTGCTGTAAATGGCTGCCAATGAGTTGAAAAGCATCATCCCAGCTGACCGGCACATAATGGTCGCTTTCGGCATCAAAGCGCATCGGAGCGGTCAGCCGCCCCTGCTGCTCCAGCGAGTAATCATCCCATTGCTGTAAATCACTGACGGAATGCTCTGCAAAGAAAGCCGCCTCAACCCGTTTGGAGGTGATTTCATGGCCAATGGCCTTGGCGCCGTTTTCGCAAAACTGCACCCGGGTATTGGGCTTATCCGGCCAGGCACAGCCCGGGCAATCAAAACCACCAGGCTGATTGGCATTGGCCAGCGCAATAATGGTCTGACCAGCATGGGCCGGCTCGATAGTAGCCAGAGTGGATTTCAGCGCACCCCAACCGCCTGCTGGTGATTCATTTTTCTGCGACATAAGCCTTCCTGAAGGTTGCAAGGTCTGGCCGGGCTCAACACCCCAAACCACCTTGAAGATCATATTTAAACCATTTTCAGGCTTAATCTTACGCACGCTGTATATTTTCAACCAGAAATCTTTCGGCCATTATTTACGGGGCGCTAACACCCCGTCGCTGCTAAGCCCAAGCAATGCCATGCATCAGAGCAGCCATTTCAGCAGCAGCCCAAGGCCAGCGCAGGCAAAAATCACCGTAATCACATTGTATTTAAAGCGGAACAAAGCCAGCGCGGCAACCAGCGCAATCAGCAGCGAACCCCAGTCAAACAGCCCGCCTTCAGGCCAGAAAACATGCCAGGCAAAAAACAAGGCGAGATTCAGAATCACCCCCACCACCGCGGCCGTAATCGCCGTTAAGGGAGAAGTCAGCTTCAGATTTTTATGGCTGGATTCCACCAGCGGGCCGCCGGCCAGAATCAATAAAAAAGAAGGCAAAAAAGTAAACCAGCTGACCAGCACTGCGGCGGCGGCCCCGGCCAGAAACAGGCTGTCACTGCCCAATAAAGCCTGGCTGTAGCCGCCCATAAATCCCACAAAGGCCACCACCATAATCAATGGCCCCGGCGTGGTTTCCCCCAGCGCCAGACCATCAATCATTTGCACCGGAGTCAGCCAGTGGTAATGCTCCACCGCCCCCTGATATACATAGGGCAAAACCGCATAGGCTCCGCCAAAGGTCATCAGCGCCGCCTTGGTAAAAAACCAGCCCATCTGAGTAAAGGAATGAGCCCACCCCAGATTCAGCACCAATAAGCCCAGCGGCACCGCCCACAGCAGCAAGCCGGCCAGAGCAATCTTGCTTAACCTTTGCCAGGAAAAAACCGCATGTTCCGGCGTTGGCGTATGGTCGTCGATCAGGGCCGGGCCATAAGACTGCGATGCACCGGCATGCGATGCCGGAGTAAAAGCAGCAAAATAGCCCAGGAGTGCCGCTGCCGCCACAATGGCAGGAAACGGCATCTGAAAGGCAAAAATGGCCACAAAGGAAGCCACGGCAATGGCCCATAACCACCTTGTTTTCAGCGTGCGCATCCCGATCCGGTGCGCTGCCTGCAAGACAATCACGGTCACGGCAGGCTTAATGCCATAGAATAATCCTGCCACCAGCGGCTGCTGGCCAAAGGCGATACAGACCCAGGATAAGACAATTAAAATAAACAAGGATGGCAATACAAACAGCAGGCCGGCAACAATGCCACCCTTGGTTTTATGCAGCAGCCAGCCAATGTAAATGGCCAGTTGTTGCGCCTCCGGGCCGGGTAAAACCATGCAGTAATTCAGCGCATGCAAAAAGCGCCGCTCCGAAATCCAGCGCCGCCGTTCCACCAGCTCCTGATGCATGATGGCAATCTGCCCGGCCGGTCCGCCAAAGCTGATCCAGCCCAGCTTGAACCAGAATAAAAAAGCCTGCCAAAAACTGACAGAAGACGGTGCGGTGGTATTCTGGACAGGGGAATCGCTCATCACTACTCCATGGATAACAGCGGGTTCGCGCGGCCATCAGATTTTCATTTCCAGTACCGCACGGGCGATTCTGTTGCTTGGATTGAGCACCGTTTGCTCACGGTGCCCACTGGCATCGGTATAAGCAGAAGCCGCCAGATAATCCTGCGCCAGAATATTGGCCAGCGAGAGCCGCAATTGCAGTGCTGGGCTCCACTTCCAGACGCCATAGAGATCCAGCGTCCGCTTAGCCGGCATTTCAGCAGTCTGGCTGGCCGATAAACGGGTACGGCTGGCGCTTTGAAAATTAAAATGCCCGCCAATCATCAGCGGCCCGGTTTTATAATCCGCCCCCAGATTGGCACTGAGCGGTGTTTGCTGATCCAGCCGATTATCCGGGCCGGGAATCGAATCCACCGAGGACCAGTTAGCCGCCACATTGGCCCGTATTTCCAGCGCGGGTGCATCCGGCAGATATTGCTGCAAATTAAATTTGGCCTCCAGCTCGGTACCCAATAATTCTGCCTGACCCTGATTCGTGCGTTGTGACAACCAGACCCCGTTTTGCTCGGATAAGGAAGGCAGAATCACATCATCAATCCGGCGGGTATAGGCGCTGATGCTCAGTAATCCGCCGCCAGCCAGGTAATGCTCAAAGCCCAGATCCGCCCCCCAGGCCAGCTCAGGCCGCAGTGCAGGGTTGCCCTGCGTATCCGGCGTGGTGGCGCTGTTATCATTGGCAAAATAGCGGTGCGGCATTAAATCACGGGTATTGGGTGCCTTATAGGTACGGGAAACGGCAAAACGCAGCTGATCTTTATCCGTCCATTTCCACAGCGTTTGCAAAATGGGGCTCAGCACCGCAGAGCGGTTAGCCGCATCCTGCTGGCCGGTCTGCGTGTCAATCCCTTCCCAGCGCAGGCCCAGATAAGCGGACCAGACCGGGCTGATCACCCACTCATCCTGTGCAAACAAGGCCAGCCGGCCAACCCTTGTAGAATAGGTTTCATCCAGCTGATGCGAAGCCACGCCCTGGGTAACCTCCCGCTGAATATTGTCTTCATTACGCAGGCTGTATTCGCCATCCCACCCCAGCGCAAAGGCATGGCCTTCGGTATAACTATTTAAATACTTACCACTGAGGCTGACGCCCTGCTCTCCGGCCGAAGCGTCCACGGTGCGCCAGAGCCGGTTTTCGCCATTTTGGGCTGCCAGCGTGCTGTCTGAATCACTCTGGTGATAACTGCCACCCAGCTTTAACTCCAGTTTGGCACCGCTCTCAAGCAGATGTTGCCAGCTTAATTTGCTGCGCAGCTGAGCACTATAGGATTGCCCCGTACCGTCATTCCCCTGCCAGAGCGGCTGCTCCCCCAGGCTGGTTTGCCGTTGTTCATGGCTGCTGCTTTCTGTCTGCTGCAGGCGCAGCAGGCTTTCCCAGCCCAGACTATCGCCGTCTGTAAAATTCCATAGCAGGCGCGGGGCCAGATTCAGCCGCTCACTCTGGCTGGTATCTTGCCGGCGGGTGCTGCGCACTAAGCGCTGCTGCCCCGCCGCGTCATACTCCTGTTGATCAGTTTGTGTTTGCCAGGCAGATTGATCGCGCCCGGCTCCGGCGGCAACGGTGTAAGAGAATGGGCCATCGCGATCAGAAATTAAGCCATCCAGCGACAAAGCCGGCTGGCCGGCGGTATCGGCATAAGCCAGCTTTAAATCCCGCCGCGCCGTTTCAATTTTCTTCTTCAGAATAATATTGATCGATCCGGCAATGGCCTGCGCACTGACATCGGCCGTTGCGGCCCGGGCAATTTCAATCCGCTCAATCAGCTCGGGCGAGATAGAATCCAGCGAAAAACCCGGCGGAGCACGATCGCCATTGAGCAAAATCTGGGTGTAGCCGCTGCCAAGCCCACGCATACGGATTTCTCCACCCCGCCCCTGCACACCCCGGATACTGATGCCCGGCAAGCGCTTCATTACATCCGCAAGGCTGCT
>JBOFGM010000680.1:0-1307 GCA_051649105.1 Iodobacter sp.
CACACCATCCATATAGCTGATAGGCAAACCACCGTAATAATCAACGGGCGGGCGAACCGGCAAATAGGAATAGCCGACATTTCTTGAATCGGCCTGCATATACACAGCAAAACCCAGGCGCCCGACACGCGCTTGCACACTGTCATTGGGCGTATATTTAACAAATCCCCAATTTAATTCAGGGGTATAACTATTGTCATAGCGCCGATGGCTGATCAGCTGAGCCGAAGCTGAAATTTCTGAGTTGATTTTTGCATCCAGCTGCAGGCCCAATAGGGAATCCACGCCAAAATCAAGCTGCCTTGAATACCCTGCCCCTTCCCGCTGTGACAGATCCCGTAAAAAATCGGCCTGATCGGTGCTGTTATAAACCGCCCCCAGGGTTGCAAAACCACTGAGAGAAAACAGATCTTGCTCTGAGTATTCTTCTGTCCGCCCCAGGCTGGGTAGCAGCATCAACACCATTAAAGAATATCGAATCAAGTATCTGAACATCTTCCTTTCCCGTTTCCTGCTTTGCCTGATTTTATACTGACACCTTCTTGAATATAGTTTAAAACCGCATAACAGCAAGATTTAACTTTTTAATCTGTCTTATTTAAAAATAAAAAATGGCCGCTTTTATTGAAAATAACCACTAAAAAATGAAGTCGCCTTATTTAGCGATTTAATTTAAATACAAAACCCATGCTCAGCCGCCACAAGTACATATTAAAAGCACTGCAGCGCTTTGTTGATATCTGCCTCAAAAATCGCCAGACAAGACGCAAAGTAAATCACTCCCGGGCAGTTAGAATCATCAGGCATTCTTTTGCCGCCAGACTTAATCAGGCCTGCAGCGCTCCTGGATGAAAGGGTTTGGGCAATCATCGCGCCAAATTTTAAGGCCACCGGCCCGGTGCCTTAACGCGGCCGGTCAGCAGCGACTCCCCCGCAAATTGCGGCGTCAGCCCGTCCTGCGCCCTAATCACGCAAGAGGTGCGCCACACCATCAACGATCCAGTCAATGAGCCGCCATCATGACATCCCAAATACGGTCCACTTGCAGAAACCAAAATACATGGATTTACACTCTGTTTACAAAAAGAGCGGCTTATCGGGTAACCGGTTTACATGCGCGCTGTTTAATAGCGTTATCAACTCTTCCAAGGAGCACCGCAATGAACAAGCCATTACTCATCTCCCTGTTACTGACTTCCACCCTGGGTCTGTCCGCTTTTGCCAGTGCAGCCGGCGATGTCCAGCCGTTTTCTCAGCAACCCCGTGCGTCAATGAATGAAGTGGTTAGCACTGCCAGCACAACACCT
>JBOFGM010000681.1:0-1839 GCA_051649105.1 Iodobacter sp.
AAAGGCGATGGCAGCTCGGCGTTTTCTAATACGCTGGATGAGCACAACAGCGCGGTACGCAAATATATTCTGGGTAAACCCGGCGCTTAAAACCTGCCACAGATGGGTGTGCTGTCTTTATCTGCATTTAAGATGGCCGCCCGCTGATTAACCTGGCCCCCTATGCCAGAGCAGGTCAGCCACCCCCTGGGCCGAACCGGGAAGTTTTTCATGGGCTTGCAGGGGTATGGGGCTTCCAGCCCCGGATGTGATACGTTATTAGTCAGTCCAAAGCCAATGCGTTGCAGTTCTTGCACTTCGGCAAGAATGTCTGAATCATGGCAAGTTATTTTCGGGCCATTCTCTGATCCAATTCGCTCAGACTTTCCGCGCTATTCAATGTTGATTTAGCGGGCGTATTCCTCGCTGGAAATCGACATCCATATCTGATCCTTTCCGATTAAAATTATCCATCACACTAAATAAGCCAATGCTGCCACTCTGGGCTGATTGGCCGCGCATAAACGTGTTGGCTGGCACGGTTATGGCGCTGTCGTTTCGCTTTTTCAGGCGATTTTATTAATTCACAAATTTAATTCTTAATCTCTTAATCGCAGTAATGCAGTCATACACACTTATGGCTCCAGTGTTTTATTTTGCGCAGAAGTAAAAGGCCAGCGCCCCAATTGTGATGAATTTCAGGGGGGGGGGCTGATATTTTTATAAATAAGAATATCAATAGGGTGTATTGATTGCCTGGCGTATTTACGAGTTTATATTCTGCTGGCAAAAGATATGGGTAAGTATTTTACCCTACGGGTGATTTCTATTTTCTATTCTTTATATCAATATTTTTACATCATGCGTATATATACTCCATTCCTTTCTTTATTCTGTCGTCGGGTTTTATGTTTATATATGCTTTAAAAGAGTTAATTACAAGATATCTTACTTTTCTGCGGTATGGGCTGTGCGTCATGACCTGGATCCTGTGGCCAGAAGCGGAGCTTGCCATTTTGCCCGCCACGCTTGAGTTACAGGAAAATCCTCCCCATCCTGCAGCCCACCCTATGGGCTGGCATTGATTGCGTCTGTTTCTGGTGTTGTGCAGCAATTAGCCGTGCATACCGTAGGTGGCGTTGTTACTCCGGCACAAGCTCTGCTGGTGATTGTGCCAAAGGATGAAGCCGTCGCGGCTGAAGTGTTTCTGGAAAATAAAGACATCGGTTTTGTAAATGCCGGGCAGGCCGCCGCTATTGAAACTCTCAATGACACCCAATACGGCTTAATGGAATGACTAGTGAGAAACATCTCTTTTAATGCCGTTCCCGATGAAAGTCAGGTCTTATTTATCAGTCCAGAATTAAATTACAAAAAAACAAAATGAATATTGATGGTAAATGGCTAAAGCTGGCACCGGGAATGGCGGTAACGGTGGAAATTAAAACCGGGCAACGCAGAGTGATTGAGTATTTCTTATCGCCACTTATGGCACATGTTTCGGAAAGTGCGAGGGAGAGGTGAGTGGCTTAACTTTAGGTGTTTATATTTAATAATTGGTTAAATAAATTAACTGGTTTTTTGTTTGTTTTTATAAATATGATTATTTTGTGTGGGGTGTAATTTATGGCGATAGTTAGTAAATGTTTTAGATATGAATTTAGCCAATGTGAGAGCTGTCTATGATTCTGTATAAAAATGAGAAAATTAATTTATTTTTGCAGTTATTATTAAATTGAAAGCCTGAATTTTATTAGGTCCTGGTTGTGGAGGTTTATGATGAGTAAATTTGAAGGAATGAAAGGTCGGTTTGATGCGATTAAAGATGGAAAAAAAACTATATTTTTTATCTAAAAACCA
>JBOFGM010000682.1:0-9311 GCA_051649105.1 Iodobacter sp.
ATTGCTGGTAACTGGCGATTCTCTCTCTGAACTTCAGTTATTTTAAGCAGATTGATGTTGTGTGTTGGTTTGAAAATGCTGATCAATGTACCGCGCCAGATTATGGCGGGTATTAATGTGCGGATGATAATTATGAATTCACTTGTGACTTGTGTATGAAATGGGGAATATGATGTTAGTCAGCATGCCTAAAAGTACTGTAACCGTATCTCTGATTGCAGGCGGTGTCAGAGAAAAAATTGCAAAATATAATGCCATTTCTGTAAAGAATTCGCCTGATAAAATAAATAAAAAAATTTCAGATGGATTTTTAATAAATAAATTAAAAATAAATAATGAATTGAAATTGATTAGAAAGTGCGCGGAGGAAAAGTCAGCTCCGGATAATAAGATTATGCCTTTGGCTTCATATTTATTAGCCCGTTCTATTTTAAATAAAACGATCGATGACACTCGTCTGGCCCCCTTATTAAAGGCCAATGACAGTGTTACAAGTGCGCGCGAAAAGCTGTCTTTTGGGCGGGGTAACGTAAGGGCTGATTTACAGAAAAGTCAGGAGGCCAGATGGAGGACCGCGTTTTGCCGTGATCTTAATATTGACTTGCCGCATCATGGACAGCCTGAATTAATTGCGAAGGCTCTGCTTATGAAAGCAGGGAATTGTGGTGAATACGGTGATGTAGTGACTTATATCCATGCTGCCAAATTAGGGGAGAAGGAGAAAATATTCCGTGTGCATGGCACTAAAGGGTTTGATCATGCATGGGCGGAGCTGGAAGCTCCTGGTGGCAGCAGGATTATTATGGATGCCTGGGCAGATGGGCCGGCAATCCTGGCAGAAGACAGTGCTTTTAGTTATAGCAAGAAGAAGCGTCAAGTAATGGATTCATATGATCAGCAAGAAGGGCTGGATCTGATTAACAGAGCGGATCATAATTTATTGAAATTAAAGGGTAGCAGGCATTCGAAGAATATTGCATTGCGCTGGGATTTTTTTAAAGTCAGATCTGAACAGTTTGATAATTTGATGCCACAAAAAAAAATGTGGGGGATTACGCCTGTTCTTGCTGACCGGATTAAGGGCGATGTTCTGGACCAACTTCAGCGAAGTAATGTCGCGGGTGTATTAAAAAAAGAAGGCTTGAATACGCGCGAGCTGAAGGTATCAAGGCAGATTGATCTGGGCGTTGAGATTAAAATGCTTGGAGTAGCTGGAGCATTAGGCTGGAGTATAAAACAAGGATTGGGCGCACGAAGCATAATGGGTAAGGAGTTTAATCGTTTTTATTTTGTGTAAGTGTTATGGTTATTTAATAAATCGTGCCTGTGAAATTTTTTTTGTGTGGTATCGCTTGTAAAAATTATAGCTAGCGTGGTTTTATCCTGGTCATTTCAGGTGAAATTATTTTTTAACGTTTATGCATTATTAATGATTTATAGGGGCTGACAGGTATGTTTTACGGCCGGATTTATACCAGCTCTGCTGGTTATGGTAAGTATTTAACCGGACTCAATTTCCCCAATTTATTACAATATTAAGATTAAAATATGCATGATAAATTAGCTTGTGTGCCGGACAAGAAATACAAGGAAAAATATTCAAACCAAAATATTTTGGTGGTATTGGGTATCAGGGTTAAACTAACTGGGGCTGATTCTTTAAGTGTAAATGGCAGAACGTACTGCTCATTCAAAGATGATGAAATTTATGCTTGTGACGCATTGAAAGATAAGCATAAAAAGTAATCCATTCTAAAGAACATATGATTATTTTAGTTCTCTTTGAGGTCATTATGTATAACCATCGTTAATATATAACACCGAAGCGTTCTGGGTGAATATGGTTGGTTAATTCAAAAAGTGTGTAAATTTTTTGTGAGAATTTCCTCGTTACTTTCTTATTAAATTGGCTCTCAATGTTATATGCCGCCTGCTAAGGCGGCATTTTTTTGCCTGGATATTAATGAAAGCATCAGATTTGCATCAGGATTCTATTTGGCGATACGGCGATACTGCACTCATCTTCTCTTAGGCCTGCCATATGTGCAGTGATGTAATGAGCGAAAACGAGGTGTTAAGTAGCGCTTTTACTCTGGAGGCTGGTTTTAGTATTCAGGTTCAGACACAAGCGCTCTGGTGGCTGGAATGTGGCGATATCGGCTGCACAATTAGATTGTCTGGTGACGGGCAAGTCGTGCCGGTTGTTTTGCCTGCGGCTTGGCGGGGCGTGTTGGTTTTAGATCGTCTGTGTTTAGAGGTCATTGAGGGCGCTGCACGTTGCCAGGAGGTGCATTTGCTTATGCTGGCTAAATTACAGGCTTTTATTGATGAATCTCAGAATGTAGAGCCACCGGCACCGTGTGGGTTACGTTGGGCCTGTATGCCTGTGACGGATGCTTCGCCCTTTGAGGGGCGGCGAGCGGCTGAGGGATGGTTGCTTGGGCAATCCTTACTTGGAGATGAAAGTTATGTGCAGCTTGTTACTTTGTTGCGGCGCACAGAGTGCTATTGGCTGATTCGTTTTTTGCTGGCGGAGTCATTAGCAGGGGGGAAGGTGCAAGATCTGGGCGAGCGTTATGGTGTGTCGTGTTCACACTTTCGCCGATTGTGCCGTAGTGCGTTAGGGCATGCGGCAAAAACTGAACTGCGGGATTGGCGAATGGCACGTTCCTTGCTGGAAGCGGCACAAAGCCAAAAAAGTTTAACCGAGATTGCGTTAAGCAATGGTTATGCATCGTCTTCGCATTTTTCTAACGAGATCCGGGTGCTGCTCGGTGTTTCTCCACGTGAGTTGTCCAATATTATGAATGATGCAATCAAATGAAGCAGAGTCTGTTAAGTAAATTAGTGTGTGGTGCCTTGTTGTTAGCTTTGGGGCAGGAGGCTGTCTGTACCGTGCCGGCAGAGCGGGGTGTGGAGCAGCAAGGTTATGTGGCGAAGCAGGACAGCCTGAAAACTTTTTTCGATGCTATTTCTTCTCGCTTAAAGAAGCCAATTATCTTGAGTAAATTGGCGGTTCGTAAGCAGGTGACTGGCGAGTTTGATCTGGCGAATCCTCAGGCGGTGCTGGAGCAGATGTCGCAGCAGTTGGGTCTGATCTGGTATCACGATGGGCAAACGATCTACGTTTATGATGCCAGTGAAACCCGTAACTCCGTCGTTGCATTGCGCAATATTTCTTTACGCTCATTTAATGCATTTCTGCGTAAAAGTGGGCTGTATGACCGGCGATATCCACTGCGGGGAGATGAGCAAAGAGGGACTTTTTATGTGTCAGGTCCGCCGGTTTATGTTGACTTGGTATTGAGTGCTGCAAAGTTAATGGACAGTCAGCAAAGTGAAATTGAGATCGGGCGACAGAAGATTGGCGTGGTCAGATTGAATAATACTTTTGTTGGTGATCGAAGTTATGAATTGCGGGATCAAAAAATTACCATCCCTGGTATGGCCTCGGTGATTATCAGCCTGTTGCAAGATGAGAAAAGTAGCGTCGATATTATGGCAGGTAAGCCTGTGAGTGCCGGTACTCCGTTGATGCCTGATTTTCCTGTGGCCAATAAGCTTGAAGAGCCGGCGCCTTACAAGGCCCCTATGGGCCTGCCGGAAGCGCTGAAACGTGAGCCATCAGCGGGCAACATCCGGGTGATTGCAAATCCCGATACAAACAGCCTTTTGGTCAAAGGGACTGCCGAGCAGGTGCGGTTTATTGAAAATCTGGTGGCCGAACTGGATGTGGCAAAGCGGCATGTTGAATTGTCTTTGTGGATTATTGATCTGCAAAAGGATGATTTGGATCAGCTGGGCGTGAATTGGCAGGGTAGCGTTGGGATTGCCAATCAGCTGGGTGTTTCATTTAATAATCAGGGTTCTATGAGCACACTGGATGGTGCTCGTTTTATGGCGTCTATTTTGGCTCTGAGTCAGGATAAAAAAGCCAATGTGGTGTCTCGGCCAGTGGTATTGACTCAGGAAAATGTGCCGGCTCTTTTTGATAATAACCGGACTTTTTATACTCAGTTAATTGGCGAGCGCAGCGTAGAACTGCAACATGTGACTTATGGCACGCTGGTTAATGTGCTGCCACGTTTTTCTGCAGATGGCCAAATTGAGATGTCTCTGAGTATTGAAGATGGCAGCGAGGTTCCTCAGGGAGATTCAGCTACTAAGACGGTATTACCAACAGTTGGCCGTACACGGATTAGTACGGTGGCCCGCGTCCCTAAAGATAAGAGCCTGCTGATTGGTGGTTACACACGTGATGCAAGTACCGATGATATTGGCAAAATCCCCCTGTTAGGTGATCTTCCTTTGATTGGCGGTTTTTTCCGTTATCAACAAAGGAATAGTTCAAATATGGTGCGTGTTTTCTTGATTCAGCCGCGTGAGATTGAAGGTGCAACGGAGCGCGATGCCAGTGATCTTGCTGCAGAGGTGATTTCCGGCTCAGACGTAAACAGCGTGAAGCGGGCAGTAAATCAATACATGGACCGTAGTTATGGAGATAAATAGTCATTCTGTTTCACTCTCCGGGCCACGTTTGGCAAGGCATCAGGCCAAGTTGGATGAGAAGCAAGAGGCGGGTAAAAAACAAGTTACCCAGCAAAGTGACAGTCAACTGGATGTAGACAACACACCCGCTGACCAAATACAGAAATTTGTGGATTCTGCAGATGAGATGACCGCCTTAGCTTCTCAGTTCCGAAGCCGTCGTGAGCTTGAAACAAAGAAAGGACTTTCTGAAAGTTTTGAGCGTGTACTGGATGAAGATGTTCTGCCTAAGGTGGCGCAGATTATGCAAGTGGCTCAGATGGATGGCGTGTCCCCTGAAGAGTTGCTCCGGCAGGCTCAGCAGTTGTTTCCTGATGATAGTGATTTGGTCTTGGTTTTGCGTGAAATCTTACGTCGCAAGCAAATGGAAGAGGTTGTTCGCAAACGCTTACAACTACTCCTAAAGCATGTAGAGCAGCAGGCAGAGCCAAAAAAGCTGAAAAGTGGCATTAATTGCGCTTTGAAGGCGCGTTTGTTTGGAAGAACCCTGGATTTAATCCCTGCGCTGTTGCGTGCCAGTTATCGCCAGTTTCTGGAGAGTGAGGGGGGGGATATTGATGTCTACCAGGATTGGATCAGTAGTTATGGGTATCAGCGCAGGGCTCTGGTATTAGATTTTATGGAAGGGTCTTTAGTCACGGATATGCACGCCCAGGATCCTAGTTGCTCACGGGAAGAGTTTAATAATTTATTGGGCAAACTAGGTCAGTTGAAATTATTACGTTCCAGTGATGTGCTGTTTATTAAGCGACTACTGGGCAGCCCGGTTGTATGCAGCATTAATGACAGTGAGCCTGCTTGGTTACTCTTTATGTTGTCCTTATTTCAAGATCCATCTCGGATTGATGCGTTGTTGCTGGATGCGGTGGGGGAAAACGTTTTGCTCCATCGCCATGCCCAGCGCTCTTCTTTATTGCAAGTGCTGTATCAGGCTTGTAAATCGTTGCCGGTCGTATTGTTTGCTGACCCGGAAGAGGTAACTCCATTACTTAATGAATTTGAAAGGCTCGCCACAGTGGCTCATCGTCTTGAGCAGGTTGAGCGAAGACGGTCTGCATGATGGCGGGTTCTCGTTTACTGATTTCAATGGATATATATAGTGCTGAATAAATTGTTGTACGGTATGCGTTCACGCCCGGAGCTGTTGATTCTGCTTCTGATGGTGATGATTATCGCCATGCTGGTTATACCCTTGCCAACATATTTGGTCGATTTCTTGATCGGCTTGAATATTGTGATCGCTATGTTGGTGTTTATGGGCTCGTTTTATATCGAGCGTATTTTGCATTTCTCAACTTTTCCTGCCGTGTTGCTGATTACAACCTTATTTCGGCTTGCTTTATCGATCAGTACCAGCCGATTGATTTTACTTGAGGCCGATGCCGGTGAAATTGTCGCGACCTTTGGTCAGTTTGTGATTGGGGATAGCTTACCGGTTGGTTTTGTTATTTTTGCTATCGTGACCGTAGTGCAGTTTATTGTGATTACCAAGGGTTCTGAGCGGGTGGCTGAAGTGGCAGCCCGCTTCTCGCTGGATGCGATGCCAGGGAAACAAATGAGCATCGACGGTGACTTGCGGGCAGGTGTGATTGATGCGGATGGTGCGCGTGAACGGCGCAGTGTCCTAGAGCGTGAAAGCCAGCTTTACGGCTCATTTGATGGGGCGATGAAGTTCATTAAAGGTGATGCGATTGCTGGCATCATCATTATTTTCGTCAACTTTATTGGCGGTATTGCGGTAGGGATGAGCCAGCATGGGATGGATTTTTCTTCTGCATTATCCATCTACACCATTCTCACTATTGGTGATGGTCTTGTTGCACAGCTCCCAGCACTACTGATTGCAATTAGTGCAGGTTTTATTGTTACTCGTGTAAGTGGTGAGGGTGACAATATGGGCCGCAATATCATGAGTCAGCTCTTAGGTAAGCCCTTTGTGTTGATAGTGACGGCGATACTGGCACTGGCTGTAGGCATGTTGCCGGGCTTTCCTTTTATGGTGTTCCTTATATTGGCAGCATTATTGGGGGGCTTGTTTTATCACAAGCAAAGAGAAGCTAAGTCAGGAAGTCAAACGGTTACTTCTTCTGCTGGAAAAAAAGAAGGTGCTGCTGCGGTATCTGGAGATAGTACTGCCCTGGGGGGGAGTGAGCTCTGCCTTATTGATAACCTGGACCAGCTTGCTGCTGAAACGGTGCCATTAGTTTTACTGGTTCCTAAAGCACGTTATGCATTATTAAACAAAGCACAGCTTGCGGAGCGTTTAAGAAGTCAGTTCTTTTTGGATTTTGGTGTCAGTCTGCCTGAAATGCTGATGCGCTCATCCGATGACCTGGAAGATAACCGGGCTGTGGTATTAATTAATGAGATTCGTGCTGATGAGTTGCTGGTGCAGTTTGATTTGCTGCGGGTGGTGAATTATTCCGAAGAAATTGAGCAGCTTGGTATCCGTACTGTGTCCGCAGGGGAAGGTGTCTGGGTTGATGTGGAATCCAAAGAAACTTTAAAAAAGTTGGGCTACCAGCTTCGTCCGGCTATTGATGAGTTATACCAATGTTTTGCAACCTTACTTGCTCATCATGTGAATGAGTACTTTGGTGTGCAAGAAACGAAGCAAATGCTGGATTTGTTAGAAGAGAAATTCCCTGATTTATTGAAAGAGGTGCTCCGCCATGCCACCGTTCAGCGAATTTCAGAGGTGTTACAGCGCTTACTTTCTGAGCGCATTTCTATCCGGAATATGAAACTCATTATGGAATCCCTTGCGCATTGGGCTCCGCGTGAGAAAGATGTGATTGCGCTGGTTGAGCATGTGCGTGGTTCGCTTGCCCGCTATATCTGTCATAAGTTTGCGGTAGGAAATGAGTTAAGGGCCATTGTGCTTTCAGCAGAGATAGAAGATGTAGTTCGTAAAGGGATTCGTCAGACTTCAAATGGCTCATTCCTGAATTTGGAACCTGCTGATTCTGAAGAGTTAATGGATGCTTTTGCTGTTGCTCTGGATGGATTAAATATTGCAAATAAAGATTTGGTTTTGCTGGCATCTGTCGATGTAAGGCGCTTTATTAAAAAATTAATCGAAACCCGCTTCCGCGACCTTGAAGTGGTGTCTTTTGGTGAAATATCCGACAGCGTGTCGGTTAACGTTATTAAGTCCATTTAAGAAAAGGAAATACTATGTATTCAAATGATATCGCTTCTTTGGTTCGTGATGCATTAAAAGAAAACGGATGCGAGGAAATGTTACAGGGTGACTTAGATAGTCACTCAACGATTGCTCTGGATCTTCACAGCCTTCCCAGTATTTATATCAGCAGCCTGGATGGAGAGGTTTGGTTGTGGTCACAGTTGATTGAGCATAACGACAACGTCTTTGATCAATGTTCTACCCGCTTATTAAATGCATTAATGCAGGGGTGTCATTTTGTACGTGGTGAGCAATTGCAATTGGCAGTAAATGATGGATATCTGGAGTTAAGAGGTTTATTGGAGCCAGATTATTTGCAGGATGGCCAACGTTTCTCTGAGGCGCTTGATGGTTATCTTGAGCAGCTGGAGCTATTTGTTGTCGCGGTGCAGTGATAAAGCCATCGTTTTCTTTATGTCTTTTTCTGTCTGGTTTGTGCTGAAGTGGTTGGTTTGATCCGTTCCACTGGTAATGGTGGAAGGGCGTAGCCAGGGTTGAAGCGCCTTGTGTGTGTCCAGGAAGAAAGAATGCCTTCCTTATGGCGTACGGTATGAAAGCGCCAATGTGGCGGATTTCATTACTGATGAAATTGGCACTGATTCAGAAAGCGTCACCTGCGAAGGTGGCGTTTTTTTTTGATATTCAAGCCGGCATCATATTTGCATCAGGATTCTTTTGAGTGCCTCGGCGATACTCTTCATCTCTTCTGAAGGATGTGCATCTGCGCAGAGATGGAAGAACGAAAGGGATGTATTGAACCGCGCTTAATTAATTATTACAAATAATGGTTTGGTATCGCTGGCAGCGGTTGATTTACTGCATTTTATTAAGATGCTTATCGAAGCCCACTTTATCGATTCTTGAAGTCATGCTCTCAGGGCGATTGTCGATAGCTGGCCGGTTAACATCATTAAATTCATTTAAATGAAGGTAAGTATTATGTTTTCAGCTGATCTGGCTACATTGGTTCGGGATGCCTTAAAAGAAATCGGGAGTGAGGAGGTGTTGCAGGGGGATTCAGGTAGTGACTCCACTATTATGCTTGATCTTCATCACCTCCCCAGTATTTATATCAGCAAGCTTGATGGCCAGGTTTGGCTGTACTCACAGTTGGTTGAGCATAACGACAACGTCTTTGATCGATGTTCAACCCGTTTATTGAATGCACTCATGCAGGGCTGCAGTTTCGTGCGCGGCGGGCAATTGCAGTTGGCAGTCAATGAGGGATATCTGGAGTTAAGAGGCTTGTTATCGTCAGATTATTCAGAGGATGGTCAGCGCTTTTCTGTGGCGCTGGATGGTTATCTTGAGCAACTGCAGCTGTTCGTTGAGGCAGTGCAGTAATGAAGCCTATGCGACTTTTGCGCCGCCAGGCCAATCCATTGCGGTTGTCTGGTCCGATTATTGAAGCAGTTTTGCCCGGCGTAGTTTTAGGGGAAATCTGTGAAATATACCGTAGCTGGCAGGATTCTTCATGTGTTGCCCGTGCTCAAGTACTTGGTTTTAATCAAGAACGCACCATTCTCAGTTTAATTGGTAATGCTCAAGGATTGTCTCGTGAGCTGGTATTGCAGCC
>JBOFGM010000683.1:0-2032 GCA_051649105.1 Iodobacter sp.
CTGCCGTGGCTGCACCGAAAGCTGCACCACCGGCACCGAAGCATCCGGATACATCACCTTCAGCGGCACCCAGGCACCATGATCCAGACCCCGGCTGGGATGCACCGCCACCGGCAAACCGGCGGCCTCCAGGCGCTGAGCCACCCGTTCTGCCAGCCATGGCGCGCCGGGTGCCGGATACTGAATCTCATACAGCTCAGCCGGGAAGCCACCAAAATCATGGATGGTTTCTGGCTGACTGGCGGCGCTCACCGCTGGCTGTAAGGAGCCCCAGTGAGCGGACACCATTAAAATGGCTTTGGGCTTGGGTAAATCAGCCACCAGCCGCTGCCAGGCCTGTCCTGTTTTCCCAGCATCTAAGGCCAGCATGGGAGAGCCGTGAGAGAGATAAAAGCTGGGAAACATGGTTAATCCTTTTCATTAAATGGCTGGCCCGTTCATAGCGGGCCAACGGGTCATTGCTTTCTGAGTTAAATTATTTGGCAAAGCGGGGTGAGCGTTTCAGCGCAAAAGCACCATCACCCATTAAAACCTGCACCAGCGCTGCGGCAATCAGAAATACCGGATATTCCCAGCCGCCATTGGCATTAGCAAACGACCAGCCATTGGCTAAGTGAACGGTACTCGCACCGATCAGCACCGGCAACAGAGCGGCAGCAACCAGACGCGGATACAGCCCGACTAATAAAAACAGGCCGCCGAATACTTCAGCCCCTGCAACCGGATAAGCCATCCAGCCTGGAAAGCCGACCGAAGCAAAAAACTGTGCCGTGCCGGGCAAGGTGAAAACAAAGACCTTGGTAAAGCCGTGAGCTAAAAACATCACCGCCAGAGCAAGGCGAAGAACAAATGCAGCATAAGGGGCGGTTTTAGTGTCGATCATTTTGAAAACTCCGTGGGTTGTTGCCAGTGGCTGGCGTCGATGGAGTGCAGTATGCCAACCGCAACCCACGGGATAAATACAAGATCTTTCAAATAATTATCCCTGAATATGGGACAATCAAGCGATTAACGGATCGGGGCAGGCAGCATGGACAAACTCACGGCAATGCAGGTTTTTACCCGGGTGGTGGATGCGGGCAGCTTTGTGAAAGCCGCCGACCAGCTGGATATCTCAACCAGTGCCGCATCTCGGCTGATTGCCGAGCTGGAAACCCATTTAAATACCCGCCTGTTGCAGCGCAGTACCCGCAAACTCAGCCTTACCGAGGCAGGGCGTCATTACCATGCCCGCTGTCTGCAAATTCTGGGCGATGTGGCAGAAGCCGAATCGGAGCTTTGCCAGGAAACCCAGCGCCCCTTTGGCCTGCTCAGAATTAATGCCCCGGTCTCTTTTGGCCAGTTGCATCTCTCCCCGCTGATTACGGCGTATCAAAATGCTTACCCGGATGTGATTGTAGAAATTGAGCTGTCTGACCGCAGTATCGATCTGGTCGAAGAAGGCTTTGATCTGGCTCTGCGGATTGCCGGGCAGATTACCGATACCCTGGTGGCCCGAAGGCTGGTCAGTATCCGGCTGGTTACCGCCGCCGCCCCGGACTATCTGAAACAATTTGGCCGGCCGCAAACGCCGGCCGATTTAGCCAATCATAATTGCCTGGTGTATACCAACAGCAGCCGGCGGGGAGAGTGGGATTTCAGCGGGCCAGAGGGAGACATCAGCATGAAAGTAGCCGGGCATTTTCGCGCCAATAATGGCGATCTGCTGCGCCGGGCGGCGCTGGCAGGAGAAGGAATTATTTGTGAGCCCAGCTTTTTAATTGGTGAAGATCTGGCCAGCGGCGCACTGACGCCGCTGCTGCCCGATTATCACGCCCCGGCGATAGCGCTCTTTGCCGTTTATCCCAGCCGCCGCCATCTGTCGGCCAAAATTCGCAGTTTTATTGACTTTTTGCAGGCCAATATGAGCGATCCGCCAGCATGGGATCGCTGGATGAAGGATAAGCCGCCCCAAGACTGAGGCGGCCTCATGCTAAACGCCCCAGGCGGCCGTTTGCCGATCAATAAAGTGAATCAGATCATCTGAGATTTT
>JBOFGM010000684.1:0-1599 GCA_051649105.1 Iodobacter sp.
AAGATGGCTTGGGTGATGTATATGAAGGCTTGCTGGAAAAAAACGCCTCCGAAACCAAATCGGGCGCGGGCCAGTACTTTACCCCGCGTCCGCTGATCGACAGCATGATTGCGCTGGTGCAGCCACAGTACGGTGAAACCATTCAGGATCCCGCCGCAGGTACGGCTGGCTTTTTGATTGCTGCAGACGCCTTTATCAAAGCCAAGACCGATGATCTGTACGATTTAAACGAGAAACAGCAGCTATTTCAGCGCACCCACGCCTATATCGGCATGGAGCTGGTGCCCGGCACCCGTCGCCTGGCGCTGATGAACTGCCTGCTGCACGGCATGGAAGGCGATGAAGAAGGCGTGGTGCATCTGGGTAATACCCTGGGCTCTGCCGGCAGCCATTTGCCAAAATCGGACATTATGCTCAGCAACCCGCCATTTGGCACCGCCAAAGGCGGCGGCGGGCCGACGCGCGACGATCTGACTTTTGATACCAGCAATAAGCAGCTGGCCTTTTTGCAGCATATCTACCGCCACTTAAAAGACGGTGGCCGCGCCGCCGTGGTGCTGCCGGATAATGTCTTGTTTGAAGCCGGAGTGGGGGCGGACGTGCGCCGCGACCTGATGGATAAATGTAATCTGCACACCATTTTGCGCCTGCCGACCGGCATCTTTTATGCCCAGGGTGTTAAAACCAATGTGCTGTTCTTTACCAAGGTCAGCAATAACGCCACCGCCAGCACCCAAAATGTCTGGGTTTATGATCTGCGTGCCAATATGCCCAAATTTGGCAAACGCACTCCCTTTACCCGCGCCCACTTTACCGACTTTGAAGCCGCCTACGGCTCCGACCCGCATGGCAAAAGCGAGCGCATCGACCAAGGTGAAACCGGCCGTTTCCGCGCCTTTAGCCGTGCCGCCATTCATGAGCGTGGCGACAGCCTTGATTTAAGCTGGCTGAAAGATGACAGCTTGGAGGACGCCGCCGACCTGCCCGAACCTGCCGTATTAGCCCGAGAAGTCATGGACGAGTTAAATGGCGCTCTGCTGGAGCTGGAAGCGATTCTGGCCGAGTTGGGTGAAGAGGGGAGCGATGATGCAGCAGCCTGACGCTTTTCCCGACAGTTCAATTGTCGCGACACTGTCGCGACAACTGGAGCCATGTTTACTCGAGGCTCATAAGTGTATTTCTGCAAGGGCTGTCTTGCTGGGGTGTCGTAATGAATAAATTAATGCGTGATCGAGCAAGACAGCTTCGTACCGATGCTACGCCATTTGAGCAAAGTCTCTGGCAAGAGCTGAGAGCAAGACGATTTTCAGGTTTCAAATTTCGTCGGCAGCAGGTAATCGGGCGCTACATTGTTGATTTTGTTTGCTTATCTGGCAAGCTGATTATTGAGCTTGACGGTAGCCAGCACGCTGATGCCACGGCCTGCGATGCTGAGCGTGATACTTGGCTGCAAAGTGAAGGCTATCGTGTGCTGCGGGTTTGGAATAATGAATGGGCGCAACAGCCACAGGGCGTTTTGGAAAAACTTTGGGAAATGCTTAATATGCCCTCTCCCCAACCCCTCCCCCCAAATGGGGGAGGGGCTAGTCATGCGTCCTT
>JBOFGM010000685.1:0-2081 GCA_051649105.1 Iodobacter sp.
CCGGTTTATAAGCGGGTGGATACATGCGCGGCCGAGTTCTCGACCGATACCGCTTATATGTACTCGACTTATGAAGAAGAGTGCGAAGCAGCGCCTACCAATAAGCGCAAAATCATGATTCTGGGCGGCGGGCCAAACCGTATCGGCCAGGGGATTGAGTTTGACTATTGCTGCGTGCATGCGGCTCTGGCTTTGCGTGAAGATGGTTTTGAAACCATTATGGTTAACTGCAATCCGGAAACCGTATCGACCGATTACGATACGTCAGACCGCCTGTATTTCGAGCCGCTGACGCTGGAAGACGTGCTGGAAATCGTTAATATTGAAAAACCAGAAGGCGTGATCGTGCAATACGGTGGTCAGACTCCGTTGAAGCTGGCCCGTGCTCTGGAAGCCAATGGCGTGCCGATTATCGGTACCAGCCCGGATATGATCGATGCTGCAGAAGATCGTGAGCGCTTTCAAAAGCTGCTGCAGGACCTGGGTTTGCGTCAGCCGCCTAACCGCACCGCCCGTAATGAGCGTGATGCACTGATTCTGGCCGCTGAAATTGGTTATCCGCTGGTGGTTCGTCCGTCTTATGTACTGGGCGGCCGTGCGATGGAAATCGTGCATCAGCAATCTGATTTAGAGCGCTATATGCGCGAAGCGGTTAAAGTTTCAAATGACAGCCCGGTTCTGCTGGACCGTTTCTTAAATGACGCGATTGAAGTCGATGTCGATGCCATTTGTGATGGTGCCGATGTGCTGATCGGCGGCATTATGGAGCATATCGAACAGGCGGGTGTACACTCGGGTGACTCGGCTTGCTCCTTACCGCCATTCAGCCTTTCGGTTGAAATTCAGGATGAACTGCGCCGTCAGACCGTATTAATGGCAAAGGGCCTGAATGTGGTTGGCCTGATGAATGTGCAGTTTGCGATTCAGGGCAAGGGCGATGAAGCCGTGGTCTTTGTGCTGGAAGTCAATCCGCGCGCCTCACGGACCGTGCCTTATGTTTCCAAGGCAACCAGCCTGCCGGTGGCGAAAATTGCTGCGCGTTGTATGGCAGGCCAAAGCCTCGTGTCGCAAGGTATGACCAAGGAAGTGATTCCGCCGTATTTCTCGGTCAAAGAAGCGGTCTTCCCGTTTATTAAATTCCCTGGCGTGGATTCGATTCTCGGGCCGGAAATGAAATCGACCGGTGAAGTGATGGGCGTGGGTGACACCTTTGCCGAAGCGTTTGTTAAGGCTCAGCTGGCCGCTGGTGTGGCCTTGCCGACTCAGGGCAATGTCTTTGTTTCTGTGCGTGATGGTGATAAAGCCGGTGCGCTGGAATGCGCCCGGGTGCTGACTGCGCTGGGCCTGCAGGTGTTTGCCACTAAGGGCACGGCTGCAGCCATCAGCGAAGCCGGTGTTGCCGTGCAAAGCGTGAATAAAGTAACCGAAGGCCGTCCGCATATCGTCGATATGATCAAAAATGGCGAAATTGCCATGATTGTGAATACGGTGGATGAGCGTCGTCAGGCGATCCGTGATTCTTATTCGATTCGCCATGAAGCCATGAAGGCCCGCTTGCCGGTATTTACCACGATCGCCGGTGCCAAAGCAGCTTGTATTGGTATGCGTGATTTGGGTGAAATGCGGGTTTATGATCTGCAGGGCTTGCATCTCACGATCAAACACTGATAATTTACGCACTATGGTTCGCAAAACGTGTTGCAGCTGATGCACCTCGTTTTGGCAGAACTTAAGTAAAAGCCGCCGTCCATTTGTGACGGCGGCTCTTCTTTTTGGATGGAGACTGTAAAGAAATGATAAAAATTCCGCTCACCGTACAAGGTGCGGTCAAACTGAAAGCCGAATTGCAAAATCTTAAGAGCGTAGAACGCCCATCGGTGATTGCAGCGATTGCGGAAGCTCGCTCGCACGGTGATTTGTCGGAAAACGCTGAGTATGATGCAGCGAAGGAAAGACAAGGTTTTGTGGAAGGCCGTATTGCAGAATTGGAAAGCAAGCTTTCTAATGCACAACTGATCGAACCTGCCAGCCTGGCCGAAACGGCAGAAGGCCGTGTGGTATTTGGCGCAACAATTGATCTG
>JBOFGM010000686.1:0-3320 GCA_051649105.1 Iodobacter sp.
ATTTTTTCGGGCAGGCGCTGGCCGGTATGCTCCGGAATAAACAGAAACCGTGTGCCAAACCGGGTGGTTTGCGGCAAATCGGTAATAAATCCTTCTGCTTCTATGAGCTGCTGCTCAAGGGCCGGATCCAGCCGGTCGGCGATACGCCGTTGCGCCCGCCAGTCTGTCCAGCAAAAGCCGGCAATAAGGGCGGTCAGCAGTAAAAAGACTTGATTAAACCGCCAGTAACTCAGGCCGTAAGCACATAAGCCCAGGATTAAAAACGGCCCAAGCAGAGGCAACTGCGGCAGCGTGTGCAGCAGGCCAATACCGGAAACAAAGCTGCTGATCAGCAGTAAATAAAAAATCAACATACCGGGGTGTGTCAGACAAAGGCTGTTTTTACTTTAGAAGATCGCCCGCTTCCCGTGGGGTAAATACCTTTTATCCGCTTTGTATGCCCTTTGCTCGCTCTGCTGTCATGTTGTTGACATAGTCTGCCAGAGTCGCTGCTGCTTGCATCAGCTCAAATCAAAGAGGAAGGCGATGTTTGAATTACACCTTGGCAGCAAAAATTACTCTTCCTGGTCTTTACGTCCCTGGTTATTGCTTAAACATTTTGCGATTGAATTTACTGAAAAGAATGCGCCGCTGGATGGCAGAAAGATCTATCGGGAATATATCGAAAATGGCTTGATTCCCTGCCTGCATCATGATGAATTCCAGGTATGGGACAGCCTGGCGATTGCGGAGTATTTAGCCGAGCAATATCCGCAGATGTGGCCCGGCGAAAGTAAAGCGCGGGCCATGGCGCGCAGTATTTCGGCAGAAATGCATTCAGGATTTACCCATTTACGCAGTGTATTGCCAATGAATATTAAATTGCGCACAAAGGGCTGCGAGCTGACGCAAAGCGTGAAACGGGATATCGAACGGATTTGCCATCTTTGGCTCACCGCCCGGCAGATGGCTGGCAGCGGGCCTTATTTATTTGGTGGCTTTTCTGTGGCCGATGCCATGTTTGCACCCGTGGTCTGGCGTTTTTATTGCTATGGCGTGGTGCTGCCCGTTGATGCACAGGCGTATTGTGATGTGATGCTGGCTCATCCGGCCATGCGCGAGTGGGAACAGGGGGCGCTTGCTGAAACCCTGTTGTTACCCGAGGAAGATATCTTGCTGGAAGCCTTTGGCGGGCGCAGGTAGTTTGCACGAAAAGAGCCGCCTGGTGCTTTGTGGGTTCCCAAAGCGCAAAGCGGCCTGATAAACTCCTCGCCATGGAAAATTTTGACGCAGATGTCATTATCGTCGGTGGCGGTTTGGTTGGCAGTGCCTTAGCTCTGGCACTCAAAGAAACCTCGCTTTCGGTTTTGTTAATAGAAGGCCGTCAGCCGGAGCAACACTGGCCGGCAGAGTCCTGGGATCAACGGATCTATGCCATCAGCCGGGTTAACCGGCAGATGCTGCAACGAAGCGGGGCCTGGCAGCGGATGGATCCTGCCCGTTTACAAGCCACCTCAGGCATGAAAATATTTGGTGATGCTGAGCAAAGCGCCTTGCAGTTTAATGCGCTGGACGCCGGGGTGGACGAGCTGGCTTATATGCTGGAAAACCGTGAGCTGCAAAAAGCGCTCTGGTCTGCTTTGGCAGACTGCAGCCATGCCCGTATTCTGACCCCCGCCACGCCTGCAGAGCTGACTGTGGATATGAGCGGTGCAACACTGGGCCTTGCCGATGGCCGGCAGTTGCGGGCCCGTCTGGTGGTGGGTGCCGACGGGGCGAACTCCTGGGTGCGCCGCCAGCTGGCGATAGAGCCTCAGGTTACGCCGTATCAGCAATTTGGCGTTGTTGCGAATTTTAATATTACAAAACCGCACTGCGGGGTGGCCCACCAATGGTTTATGCCCGATGGTATTTTGGCCTGGTTGCCGCTGGCCGGGAACCGTATGTCGATGGTGTGGTCTTGTAATGAGGCTAAACGCGCTGAATTAATGGCGCTGGCTCCCGATGAATTATGTGCCATGGTGGCTGCGGCTGGCGGGCATCGTCTGGGGGCTTTAGAGTTGATTACTGCGCCGGCTGCTTTTCCACTGCGGCTGAATCAGTTGCCTGAAACAGTGCGGGATAAAGTGGTGCTGATTGGCGATGCGGCGCATACCGTGCATCCGCTGGCAGGACAGGGGGTTAATTTAGGTTTTGGTGATGTGGCGGAATTAGCCAGATTATTGGCCAATACCCCCGTGCAGCAGATTGGCGATTATTTATTATTACGCCGTTATGCGCGTGCCCGCAGTGAAGCGGTTTTGACTATGCAAAGCGTATGTCATGGATTACAGAAATTATTTAATAATACAAACCCCTTGCTTAAAACCTTGCGCAATCTGGGTTTAGGGGCCACCAATCAATTACCATGGCTGAAAAGGCAATTAATCCGCCATGCCATGGATGCTTAACAGGATAGTTATGAAAATGAAGTCAGTAACGCGAATTTTAATTGCAGCGGGTTTTCTGGCGCTGACTGCGTGCAGCGCATCGGCCGATAATTCAACCAGCCAGTTGAAACAAAAATTAGCCAAACAATTACCTGGCCGTGAAATTACCTCGATCAATACCACTCCGATGAAAGGGATTTATGAAGTGGTCATTGCCAAGCGTCAGATTATTTATACTGATGCCAAAGGTGAATATATCCTGGCCGGCGATATGATTGATCTGGCTAAAAAAGCCAGCCTGACTGAGCAGCGCACTGCTGAATTGCAAAAAACTGATTTTAATAAATTACCACTGGCTCAGGCAATTAAAGAAGTCCGTGGTGATGGTTCGCGCGTTCTGGCTGTTTTCTCTGATCCGGATTGCCCGTATTGCAAACGGCTGGAGCGTGAAGGTTTAAATGGCATTACTAATGTCACTATTTATACTTTCTTAATGCCATTAAGTATTCATCCGGACGCAGAGCGTAAATCTAAAGTGATTTGGTGCGCCGAAGATAAGCAAGCTGCCTGGACTAATCTGATGATGAAAGATCAAATGGCCGAAGGAAAGAGCGATTGCGAAAATCCGGTAGAAAAGAATATTAAACTGGCAGAAACGCTGGGAATCAGCGGCACTCCGGCTTTGATTTTTAAATCTGGTCAGATTGTATCCGGTGCTATTCCAAAAGAGCAGATTGAACAATTATTAAGCGCTAAGTAATTGTAGCCATATTAAAAAAAGCCAGGCTCGCCTGGCTTTTTTTTGTTTCAGGGCGCGAGTTCAGCGGGGTTGAGCCGTTCTGCGAGGTCTGAAATAGTGTGTATTGGCATAAAATAAATCATCTTGCTGCCCCCACCATTGTGGAATCCCTA
>JBOFGM010000687.1:0-2018 GCA_051649105.1 Iodobacter sp.
CCCATTACTGGGTGATAGCTGCTCGCGCAGTACCGGGTTCCTGCTTCATCGGGCGGCCTGATTGCACCACGCCTCCACAGGCTAAAACGGCGTGTCCCGCCGCTAAAATATTGCGAGCGCCGTTCACATCGGCGTTCGCCTCATAACCACACGCAGCGCATTTAAACTGGCTTTGCGTCTGGCGGTTATCCTTCGCAGTATGCCCACAACAGGCGCACTGCTGGCTGGTGTAGGCCGGGTTTATCGCCAACACCTGACCGCCTCGCCATGCCTGCTTATATTCGAGCTGGCGGCGCAGCTCAAACCAGCCCTGATCTAATATCGAACGATTCAGCCCTGATTTTGCCCGGACGTTGCGCCCCGGCTGGCTGGTCGTGCCCGCTGCTGATTTTGACATGCTGGCAACCTTCAAATCCTCAATGACGATCATCGCGTGGTTTTTGCTGATAGTCGTTGTGACCTTGTGAAGGTAATCGCGGCGGGTATTGGCGATATGTGAGTGCAGCCGCTGGATCTTGGCTTTTTGTTTCTTCCAGTTGCTGCTGAACTTTACCTTTTTGCTCAACTGGCGTTGGAGCCTTGCCAGCTTGGTCTGATTGGTTTTGAAGCTGTTGACGGGCTCAAACACCGTGCCGTCTGACAGGGTTGCGAGCTTGGCGATCCCCGCATCCAGCCCGACCATTGAGCCGGAGGGGTGAATTGGCTCAAGCGTCTCCTGCTCGACCTGAAAGGAGATATACCAGTGCCCGGCTGCTTGGCTGACGGTCGCGTTTTTAATTTTCCCTTCAACTGGCTGGGACTGACGGAACTTGACCCACGCCAGCCCGGCAGGCAGCTTCACTCGACCCTTTTCAAGGCGGCAATACTTGTCGAAGTTGACGAACCGGATAGCGTCGCGGTTGTCGCTTTTTTTCTTGAATACGGGTGCCTTGGCGGCGAGTTTCTTATCAAAGCAGCGCATCCACGCGCCATGCAAATCCTTGAGCTTCTGCTGGAGGTTGTCGGTATATGCCTCGGCCAGAAAGGCCATTTCTGGGTCTTTCTTCCAACTGGTGAGCATCCTGTTCAGCTCAAAGGCAGAAGGCAGTTTTTCGCCAGCATCCAGAATGCGTTTGGTTTCTGCCAGCCCGTGATTCCAGACATAACGAGCACAACCGCCCAACTGGCGCAGGCGTTGCGCTTGTTGTTCGGTCGGTTCGAGTCGGAATTTGTAGGCTTTCAGAATTTGCATTTAGCGCTCAGTGTGTAGCATTATTGCCATATCTATTAAGCCCGATTGAGTGACAGAATGCAATTCACTAAAATTAATAAATCACGCCATTCTGCCTACGCTTTGCACGTACATTTGGTGTTTATCACCAAGTATCGAAAGCCGATATTGGGGGATCTGCATCACGCTTCCTTCGGTCAGTGTGCGGCAGAGGTTTGCAGAGATTTTGGTGCGGAACTGAAAGAGTGTGACGGAGAGGCTGATCATGTTCACATGCTGATAGAGTACGCGCCAACGGTGCAGCTATCGGTACTGGTGAACTCGTTAAAGGCGGTCACATCAAGGCGACTGCGTAATGAATTTCTGGACTTGAGAGGTGCTTACAGCAAACCCGTACTCTGGTCACGCTCTTACTTTGCGGGCTCTTGCGGCGGAGCACCGTTGGAGGTGATCAAGCAATACATTCAAAACCAGCGGGGCTGACGCCCCGGCGAAATTCCCCTCCCACCTACGTCGGAGGGAGTCCCCTTTCGCATTTAAGATGGAGGCATTGTGCGCCCTTTACCCGTCCTGACGCTGACCCTGGCCATGCTGCTCTGGTCCAGCTCCTTCATCGCCCTCCAACATGTGCTGGAAATCTGGTCCTTCGGTCAGGTGCTCTTCATGCGGATGGGGGTGGCGTCCTGTTGCTGGCTGCTCTGCTACCGCCAGCTTGGCCGCGTCACTTACCAGAAGGGGGATTGGCGCTGGTTGGCCCTGATGGGGGCGCTTGAGCCCTGCCTCTACTTTCTTCTTGAAGTCAACGCCC
>JBOFGM010000688.1:0-4584 GCA_051649105.1 Iodobacter sp.
AATAGCTTTCAGGCTGGATATTTAGCGCATTTTGGCGACTTATCGCTGCAACTTAACGGCCGTACGGATGACAACTCACAATTGGGACGCCACAACACCGGCAGCGCCGGTTTAACCTGGCAACTCAATGACGACTGGCAACTGGGCAGCACCATGGGCACCGCATTTAAGGCCCCCACCTTTAATGATTTATATTGGCCGGCCGATTCCTTTAGCAGCGGCAACCCCGATTTAGAGCCGGAAGAATCCAATAATAAAGAGGTTTTTGTCCGCTATACGGCAGGCAATCTTCATGCCTCTTTAACCGCTTATAACAACAAAGTCAGCAACCTGATCGACTGGGCCCAGACCCGCCCTTATTTCTACCAGCCAAGTAATGTAGGCGAGGCGCAGCTGCGCGGTGCCACGCTGGCTGCCGACTGGAAAAAAGGCGATCTGCTGGCCGGTTTCAGCTACGACTATCTGGATGCCAGCGACGAATCCGGCGGGGCTAACCAGGGTAATCAACTGGCGCGCCGGGCCAGACATGCCGGGCTGGTTTTTGCTGGAATGACGCTGGACAGCTGGACGCTGCGTGCTGAAATCCAGGCACAGGGCCAGCGCTTTAATGATGCCGCCAACAAAGAATCTCTGGCTGGCTACGCCCTGACCAATCTGTCTGCCAGCTGGCAAGTAAATAAAGACTGGGCCGTTCAAGCGCGGATTAATAATCTGTTTGACCGCGAATATGAGCAGGTTAAGGACTATGGCACCGCAGGCATTAACGCCATGCTTAATTTGCGCTGGCAACCATGAGCGCCGAGCTGATTCTTGGCGGCGCACGCAGCGGCAAAAGCAGCTATGCGCTGGCTCAGGCACTGTCCCATCCGGGGCCGGTGTACTGGCTGGCCACGGCGCAGGCTTTTGATAAAGAAATGCGCGAGCGGATTATCCGGCATCAGGCCGAGCGCCCCGCTCACTGGCAAACCAAAGAAGCGCCACTGCAATTAGCCGCGGCGCTGCAACACAGCCAGGGGCATTTTACGGTCATCGATTGCCTGACGCTCTGGCTGTCTAACTGGCTTTGCGCTGAGGACCCCGAGGGCTGGAGATGTGAACGCCAGTCTTTTCTGGATGCTGCGGCCAGCCATCAGGGCAGCCTGCTGCTGGTCAGCAATGAAGTGGGCTTTGGCATTGTGCCGGATAACGCACTGGCCAGATTATTCCGCGATGAAGCAGGACGTTTGCATCAGGATCTGGCGCGGCAATCGGCTGCGGTCACACTGGTGGTTGCCGGCATTCCCATGCCGGTAAAGCGTGCTACTGAATGCTGACCCTGCCACCTGCCCACTGGCTGCTCGCCTTAGTCGTAGCCCTGCTGCTGGAGCTTTGTCTGGGGGAACCCAAACGGGCTCATCCGCTGGTGGGCTTTGGCTGGCTGGCCACCCAACTGGAGCGCCGCTGCAACCGAGCATCCGGCGGGATCTGGCGCGGGGTTCTGGCCTGGCTGCTGCTGATTGGCCTCTGCATGGCGGCTTTTACCCTGCTGCGTCATTTTCTGGGCTGGTGGGCCGATGCGCTGGCGCTTTGGTTTGCGCTGGGTGCCCGCAGCCTGTTCGACCATGTACGCGCCATTGCCCGGCCTTTAAGTGCCGGCGATCTGGATGCCGCAAGGATGGCTGTCAGCAGAATTGTCAGCCGCCGTTGCAGCCAGCTGGATGAAACAGGTGTAGCCAAAGCCGGATTGGAATCCACCTTAGAAAACGGGGCCGATGCGATATTTTCCACCCTGTTTTTCTTTGCCCTGTTTGGGGGCTATGGTGCCCTGCTGCATCGTCTGGCTAATACTCTGGATGCCATGTGGGGCTATAAAACACCGCGCTTATTTCACTTTGGACGCCTGGCTGCCCGCGCAGACGATGTACTTAATTTTATTCCAGCCCGCCTGACCGCCATTAGTTACGCCCTGCTGGGCCACCGCGAAAGTGCCCTGAGCTGCTGGAAAACACAGGCTCCGCTCTGGGACAGCCCCAACGCCGGCCCGGTCATGGCCAGTGGTGCCGGTGCATTACAAGTCTCCTTAGGCGGCGAAGCGGTTTATCACGGGCAAAGCTGCCTGCGCCCAACGCTGGGCTGTGGCCCGGCCCCTGTTGCCAACGATTTGCAACGCGGCATTAAGCTGGTGAAAAACACCCTGTGGCTCTGGCTGCTTTCATTTTTCATCTTGGGAGCATGGCGATGGCTGCAGTAAGCTCCGGTTTAAAGACGATCAGCCAGCCGCAGCATGGCGGCGATCTGCAACGCGCCATGGCGCGCTATGGTGGCGGCGACTGGATCGATTGCTCCAGCGGCATTGCGCCCTGGGCCTATCCCCTGCCAGCTGTGCCCGAAGCCGTCTGGCAGCGCTTGCCGGATCAGGATGATGCTTTATTACAGGCGGCACAAACTTATTACGGCTGCGATTTATTACTGCCCGTTGCCGGCAGCCAGGCCGCCATTGCCCTGCTGCCCAAACTGCGGCCTTCTTCGCGGGTTGGCATCGTCAGCCCGGCCTATGCCGAACATCACTGGCAGTGGCAGCAAGCCGGCCATCAGGTCAGCACCATCGCCAGTGATCAGGTTGACGCGGCACTGGCCCATTTCGATGTGCTGGTGGTGGTGAACCCCAACAACCCCAGCGCAGAACATCTGAGCGCGGCCACCCTGCTGGGCTGGCACCAGCAGCTGGCGGCACGCGGTGGCTGGCTGATTGTGGATGAAGCCTTTGCCGACTGCGCCACGGGCCAAAGCCTGTTGCCGCAAGCCGGACAAACCGGGCTGATTATTTTGCGCTCGCTGGGTAAGTTTTTTGGCCTTGCCGGCGTCAGGCTGGGCTTTGTCGCCGCAGAAGCATCCATGCTGGCCCAAATGGCCGAAGCACTCGGCCCATGGCCAGTCAGCGGGCCGGCCCAATGGGCAGGTATCATTGCCCTGAACGACACCCCATGGCAAACCGCCCAGCAGCAACGTCTGCTAGATAATCAAGAATGGATGCAACAGCTATTAAGCGGTGCCGGATTAGCTCCTGCCGGCAGTCTGCCCTTACTGCACTGGTGCCCCACCCCGCATGCCGCAGCCATTCACAAAGCACTGGCCAGACAAAAAATCTGGTGCCGTCTGTTTGATACGGCCACACCGGGCCTGCGCTTCGGGCCGGTGGCCGAAAGCCAGCAAGCGCTGTTTAAAACACGATTAATGCAAATGGATTTATCAAGATGAACACACCCACAAGAATCGCCTGTTTATCCAGTGAAACAGTGGATGTTTTATATGCCTTAGGTCAGGAACACCGGATTGCCGGTATCAGCGCCTTTTCGCGCCATCCGGCCGGAGTCACCAAACTTCATCCCATTATCTGTGGGTTCTCCAGCGCCAAGGCCGAAAAAATTATCGCGGTGCAACCCGATCTGGTGCTGGCTTATTCCAGCCTGCAAGGCGAAATCGTTAAAGAATGTGTACTGGCCGGCCTGGAAGTGCACTTTTTTAATCAAAAAAGCATTGCCGGCATTTTTAATATGATTGCCACACTGGGCCGCCTGCTGGATTGCCAACCCCAGGCCGGGGAGCTGATCGCCGGTTTACAGGCACAAATTGAGGCCGCCCGCGCCCTGGCCGCCACCTTTAAGCATCGCCCTAAAATCTATTTTGAAGAATGGCACGATCCGTTTTATACCGGCATCCGCTGGGTTTCTGAGCTGATTGAAATTGCCGGTGGCGAGGATATTTTCTCCTCCTTATCCCATGCCGTCAGGGCAAAAGAGCGGACCGTCAGCGCCAAGCAAATTCTGGCCGCCGCCCCCGACATTATCATTGGCAGCTGGTGCGGCCAAGCCTTTGACCCCGCAGCGGTAAGAGCCCGCGGCTGGGATACGGTGCCCGCTCTGCAAAATAACCAGCTGTTTGAAATTGCCAGCCATGATCTGTTGGTCCCAGGCATTGCGGCCATCCGTGATGGCTTAATACAGATTCAAACCATTATCGCCAACTGGCAACCCGTCGCAGAACCGGAGTTATAAAAAATGACACAAGATACCGAACGCAATGCCCGCCACGCTGCCCGGATGGCGCGTAAAAAAGCCATTATTGATGCTCATATTGCCGAAGCCAATCTCGATACCGGCATTATGATTTTGCTGACCGGCAATGGTAAGGGCAAATCCTCCTCCGCCTTTGGCATGGTGGCACGCGCCATTGGTCATGGCTTAAAAGTGGGCGTGGTGCAATTTATTAAAAACCGTACCGATACCGGCGAAGAAGCCTTTTTAGGCAAGCATTGCGAATGGCATGTGATGGGCGATGGGTTTACCTGGGAAACCCAAAACCGTGAAGCCGATATTCAGCGCTCAAAAAACGCCTGGGCTATGGCGCAAAAAATGCTCAGCGATCCCACCTTTGATGTGGTGGTTTTAGACGAGCTGACCTACTGCCTCAGCTATGGCTATCTGGATACCGCAACCGTCATCGCGGATATCGAATCCCGCCCGGAGATGCAACATGTGGTGGTCACCGGCCGCGCTGCAGTCAAAGAGCTGCATGATATTGCCGACACCGTTACCGTACTGAACG
>JBOFGM010000689.1:0-12507 GCA_051649105.1 Iodobacter sp.
CAGCGCGGGCTGGGCCATGCCAGCCAACTGATGCAGGCGGCAGAACACTATGCCGCAATGCATGGATGCACTTTACTGACGCTGGACACCCAGGCGGGCTCACCGGCGGAGCGCTTTTACCAGCAGCAGGGCTGGCAAAAAGCCGGAGAAATCCCTGATTTTGCCGCCAGCCCCAATGGCACACTTTGCCCGACGGCTTATTACTATAAACAACTCATCCCGCCGGATAACCCAGCAAAAGAATTACCTTAATAAAAAATAATTTAAAAGAACATTATTTATGACCAATAAATTATCGCGGCAAAAAAATGACAGCCCGATATATCAGCCACTGCCATAAATATTAAATATATTCGTTTTATTAAGATTAATACAACGGTTCAAACCTCTTGTCGCCAGACATAAAAGGGCAATAATTTGGGTTCCTAATCATTACTTTCCAAGTGTAAAACAGCACCCGCCACAAGATTAAATCAGCCGGCCCGGTTTTGCATTTTTGCCGGCACCGCTGGCTTTTAACTTCTGGCGATATAGCTAAATCAATCATTTAAAAGAGATTGCAATGGCCCGCATAATTGATATCTGTCCGGAAAATATTGCCAATGAACATATTTGTTGCGCCTTTTCTGATAAAAAATCCACTTTGGGCTATGCCGCAAAAAAAGAGTGGTTAACAGAGCAATTTGGCCATGGTTATCGTTTTAAACGGCTGGATGCACGAGGAAAAGTGTTTATTGAATATGTTCCGGCAGAACACTCATGGCTGCCGCTGGAGGCCGCCGGCTATATGGTGGTGAACTGTTTTTGGGTCGCCGGGCAGTTTAAAGGCCAGGGCTATGGCAAACAGTTGCTGGAAGAATGCCTGCAAAGCGCTGCAGGTACGAGCGGCGTGGTGGCGGTGACCGGTGAGAAAAAACGCCCCTATATGAGTGATCCCCAGTTTTTGCAGGCCCAGGGGTTTGAATGTGTGGATTCGGCGGCCCCCTTTTTTAAACTGTGGTGCAAAAAGCTGCGCCCGGATGCTCCCACGCCCCGGTTCAGCCCGGGGACCAAAGCCGGGCGGATCAGCGGCAGCATCGGGATTGAGGCTTTTTATTCTGCTACCTGCCCTTTTACTGATTATTGGACCCGCCAGGTGCTGCCAGACTATGCAAAAGCGCATGGCATTCCCTGTGTGATCCATCGGCTCAGCACTCAGGAGCAAGGCCGCGCCATGCCTGTGCCCTGGGTGATCAACAGTGTTTTCTATAACGGCGAGTTAGTCACGCTGGAAATGGACAGCGTTAAAAAACTGGAGGTGTATCTTGAATCAACCCGATAAAAAACCACGGTTTGCTGAAAGCCAGCACTATCCTTCCTTCCGGCATAATGACTTTCAATCCGGCCTGCCTTATAAATCTGCACCAGAAGGCTCCATGTCAGGTGCTTTTCAACGGTTTATATCCGAAGCGCCCGAGCATGCCACTGCCTGGCTGGGTGCCATCAGCGGTCTGGAGCAGGCCAGCGGGCTGGAGAAAAAAACCGAAGAGCTGGCGTATCTGTCTGTACTGGCCGCCATGAAACTGACCACGGGCATTGCCTTTCATGTACAACAAGCCAAAAAGGCCGGAGCCTCCAGAAAAGAAATTATCGGTGCCATTTTAATTGGCCTGCCCGCCGCTGGAAATGCCGTCATTCAGTCTTTGCCCGCCGCGCTGGAAGCCTTTGATCAGAGCGGCCCTGAAGTTTTAAAACCTGTTATTTAATTTACCTGAGTCTTTAAATATGAATGTTTTAATTGTGATTGATATGCAAAAATCTTTATTTGCCAATCCGCGGCTGAATGCAGAATCGGTTATTGAAAATATCAATCAAATGGCTGCAACCGTCCGCCAGCATCAAGGGCAAGTGATCTATATTCAGCATAATGGCAGCGAGGAAGAAAACCTGGCCCGCGGCTCTGCCGGCTGGGCCTTGCTGGATACACTGGATATTCAGCCGGCGGATTTAAAAATAGAAAAAACCATTTGCGATTCATTCTATGGCAATGATTTATTAGAAGCCGTTACCCGGCTGGCACCAGAGCGGTTAATTATTATGGGCTGCGCCAGTGATTTTTGCGTGGATACCACGATCCGCTCGGCGGTCAGCCATCGCTTTAATGTTTTTGTCACCGCCGATGGCCACACTACGGCAGAACGGCCGCATTTAGATGCCGCAGCCATTATTGAACATCATAATTGGATGTGGGCCCATTTAATCACGCCCAATAAACCAGTCAGCGTATTAAATACCCGTGAATTATTAATGCAGATTAATAATACGGCAGCATAAAAGCAGCAGCTGAATAATTGCACCCGTATATGTACCCATTCCCCTCTGGCCGGGGAATATTTTCCTGAAAGGATCAGGCTAAATAACCGGACTGATCTGCAGTGAGCACCGGGTTATACCAGGGGGAAATACAAATGCACCGCACAGATAAAGCGCTTATTTTATATTTCGTGTTTCTCTTAACGGCAGCGGTTTCAGAGGCCGAAATCATCAATCACTTTGCGCCGGGTAATTTAGAATCAACCCAGCACGTTGAATGTGAGTCAAAACTGAGTAATAAAATGACGCCGGCCGACTTATATCCGGCCCTGCCATTATGTATAAAAAAATCTGAATATGATAAGGCACTGTTTATTTATATGCTGGCGGCGGCCTATGGCAAGTTTGATTCACTGCGGGTGGCAGATCAATCGGCCCATCAGGCGGCATTGGCATTAGGGATGATCACATTTGAAAACGTGGATCAACCGGACCGGGAGTTATTTAAAAAGAAGATAGATGGCATTTATCGTAGTGAATATATGCGTAATAAAATATGTAAAGATATTCAGGCAACCGGTGCTCCGCAATATTTTCCACGCTATATGATTCAACATGGCATACGGGTTTTTTTGACTGATAAACAAGAAAACCAGGGGCTGATTAAAGACTTTAATCCCCGGACGGCCTGGAAGCTGGTTCTTAAAGATTATCTTAAATGCCCGGGTATGTAATCTGTCCCCCCCAGCAGGCTGAGGATCATCAAATGGAAAAGATTGATTTTAAAAAAGAGCTGAAACCGCTGTATCAAACCTCAGCCAAAGAAGTGGTGCAGCTGGAAGTACCCCCGGGCCGTTTTTTAATGATCGATGGCAAGGGCGACCCCAATACCACTCCGGAATACGCCGCGGCCATTGAGGCTTTATTTTCGGTTTCTTATACCGCTAAATTTATCCTGAAAAAAGGCCCGCAGGCGCTGGACTATGCCGTGATGCCCTTGGAAGGGCTGTGGTGGGCCGAAGATATGGCCGATTTTATCCGGCCTAATAAAGATCGCTGGCTGTGGACCATGATGATCTTGCAGCCCCCTTTTGTGGACGATACCACCCTTGCCGCCGCCATCGACAAAGTGCGCAGCAAGGCAGCTGGCGAAACCGGCAAACTGGCGGCGCTGAATCAGCTCAGGCTGGAAGTCTTCAGCGAAGGCCTTGCGGCCCAGATTCTGCATATCGGGCCCTTTTCTGCCGAAGGCCCCAATATTGAGCGTGTGCACCAGTTTATTGCCGCCCATGGCAGGCTGCGCGGCAAGCACCATGAAATCTATTTAAGCGATATCCGCCGCGCCGATCCGTCCCGCTGGAAAACCATTATCCGCCAGCCTATGGCAGCGAGCCGATAATAAAAAAGGGCAGACCTGAGTCTGCCCTGTCGTGTTTTACAGCAACACCCGCTCGATTCCGCCATTTCTGGCTTTTTCCACATACTCCGGCATCCAGTTTGCCCCCAGTACCGACTTGGCAATTTCCACCACGATATAGTCGGCGGTGGTGCCCGAATCATCGTTATAGCGGCTTAAGCCTTGCAGGCAAGACGGGCAGGAAGTCAGAATTTTCACCGGAGTGGCCGCACCCGATTCAGCACGCAGCTTATCGGCCCCCTTTTTCATTTCCTCTTCTTTTCTGAAGCGGACCTGAGTGGCAATATGCGGTTTGGACACGCCAAAGGTACCGGATTCACCGCAGCAGCGATCATTAAGCTCAACCTTCTCGCCCATCAGCTGATTAGCCACATCAATGCCTTTATATGTCTTCATCGGCGTATGGCATGGCTCGTGATACATATAGCGCTCACCGCTGACCCCTTGCAGTTTCACGCCTTTTTCCAGCAGATACTCGTGAATATCCAGCAGACGGCAACCCGGGAAAATCAGCTCAAACTGATACTTTTGCAGCTGATCCATACAGGTGCCGCAAGACACAATCACGGTTTTAATATCCAAATAATTCAGCGTGGTAGCCAGGCGGTGGAATAACACCCGGTTTTCCATGGTGATTTTATCGCCCTTATCATTATCCCCGCTGGCGGCCTGCGGATAACCGCAGCACAGATAGCCCGGCGGCAATACCGTGGTGGTGCCCACATGCCAGAGCATGGCTTGCGTGGCCAGACCCACCTGACTGAATAAGCGCTCTGAACCGCAGCCAGGGAAATAAAACACGCTTTCCTGCTGTTCTTCATTTAAGCGCTGCGGATCCCGGATCACCGGCACGGTGGTTGAATCTTCCACATCCAGCAAGGCACGCGCCGTTTTCTTAGGCAGCCCGCCTGGCATCGGCTTATTAATAAAATGAATCACCTGTGTTTTAATGGTGGCCTTGCCCAGGGTGGCCGGAGGCAGCTTCAGGGCGGGCTTAATCAGCCCCAGGCGTTTAGCCAGCACATGCGCCAGACGCTGGCCTTTATAGCCCCATTCAATGGTCAGTTTGCGGATCAGCTTAATCGTGGCCGGGTCTTTAATGGTTAAGAACCCCATCCCGATGGCCGTCACCAGATTAAATTTCTTTTTGCCTTCTTTACGCAGGAAATTACGCATGGCAATGGTCACATCGCCAAAGTCGATATTCACCGGGCAAGGATTAACGCAGCGATGACACACCGTGCAATGATCAGCCACATCACCCAGCTCATCAAAATGCTTCATCGATACGCCACGGCGGGTCTGCTCTTCGTATAAGAACGCTTCGGTCAGCAGACCGGTGGCCAGAATCTTATTGCGCGGGCTGTAGAGCAAATTGGCGCGCGGCACATGCGTGGTGCAGACCGGCTTGCATTTACCGCAGCGCAGGCAGTCTTTCACGCTGTTGCTGATGGCTCCGATATCGGAAGCTTCCAGAATCAGCGATTCAGCGCCCAGCAGGCTGAAAGACGGGGTATAGGCATTAGATAAATCCGCCCCCGGCAGCAGCTTGCCCTTATTAAAGTGCCCGTTCGGATCAACCCGTTGTTTATAGGCTTCAAACGGAGCCAGCTCTTCGCGGGTTAAAAACTCATACTTGGTGATCCCGATGCCGTGCTCGCCGGAAATCACCCCGTTCAGGTTTTTAGCCACATCCATAATCCGGGCCACCGCATGGTGGGCCCGCTGCAGCATCTCGTAATCGTCCGAATTCACCGGAATATTGGTATGCACATTACCGTCACCGGCATGCATATGCAGCGCCACCCAGGTACGGCCCTTCAGCACCTTCTGCTGAATGGCAAACACCAGTTCCATAATGGATTTATCGGTGCGGCCCGAGAACAGCGTTTCAATTTCTGACAACAGCTCCCGCTTCCAGCTGACACGCAGTACAAAATCGCGCAAAGCTAAAAATACGGTGGCCGGAATATCGCTGCCAATCAGCTCTTTTTCTAAAGGCTGAGTCGGGAATGTGCTGCGATACAGGGCAAACGGATCATCCAGATGATCAAAAATCCATTGCCAGTGCACGCGTGAGCGCTCAATAAACTGCAAGGCAGCTTCACGGCGGTCACCAATAAACTCTTCGGCGCTGACCGGCGCATCGCCGGCATCCACCGGCAGGCGGCCATGGGCAAAGAAATCGCTCAGCTTATCCAGAAGCTCCAGCTTGCTGAGCAAAGACAGCTCAATATTGATCCGCTCAATGGCATCGGAATACTCACCCAGACGTGGCAAAGGAATCACCACATCTTCATTCACCTTAAAGGCATTGGTGTGGCGGGCAATGGCCGCGGTGCGGGCCCGGTCCAGCCAGAATTTCTTCCGCGCTTCGGCCGTAACGGCCACAAAGCCTTCCCCGCCGCGCATATTCGCCAGTTTCACCACATGGCTGGCCGCTTCCCCGACCGCATTTTCATCGTCCGACACCAGATCGGCGATCAGCACCATTTTAGGGCGGCCCTTGGATTTAGCCTTGGTGGCATAACCCACGGCGCGCACATAGCGCCAGTCCAGATGTTCAAGACCTGCCAGCTGCACCGAAGGATGGGCATCCAGATAATCTTTAATTTCTACAATCGAAGGCACGGCGCGGCTGACTTCGCCAAAGAATTCCAGACATACCGTGCGCACATGCGCCGGCATACGGTGCAGCACAAAACGGGCGCTGGTAATCAGCCCGTCGGTGCCTTCTTTTTGAATCCCCGGCAAACCCGACAGAAATTTATCGGTGACATCTTTACCCAGGCCTTCCTTACGGAATTTATTACCCGGAATCACCAGATTTTCATCGCTGATCAGCGTTTTGCCATCGGGCTTAAATTTGCGGATGCGGAAAGTGGCGGTTTTGGCATCATGGATCTTGCCCATATTGTGATCCATGCGCTCGATAAACATCCAGTTGCCATCGGGATCAACCATCTTCCACGACACCAGATTATCCAGCGCCGTGCCCCAGAGCACGGCCTTTTTACCGCCGGCATTCATCGCCACATTGCCGCCAATACAGGAGGCATCGGCCGAGGTAGGATCCACCGCAAAAGCCAGACCTGCCGCTTCTGCCGTTTCCATCACCCGCCGCGTCACCACACCGGCACCACACTGAATGGTGGCTACTTTGCCTTCCACGCCCGGTATTTCACGGTATTCAACCCCATTATGCTGATCGAGCTTTTCGGTATTGATCACCGCCGACAGCGCCGTCAGCGGCACCGCACCACCGGTATACCCAGTACCACCGCCACGCGGAATAATGGTCAGCCCCAGCTCAATACAGGCGGCTACCAGCGGCGCCATTTCTTCTTCTGTATCCGGAGCCAGCACCACAAACGGATATTCAACGCGCCAGTCGGTGGCATCGGTCACATGGCTGACACGGGCCAGACCATCAAAACAAATATTATCGTTGCGGGTCAGCCGGCCCATTTTTTTAAGCACTTTACGGCGCAGCAGAGCCACATCGATAAATTCACGCTCAAAACGCTCCACCGCCTCACGGGTACGGTCAATCAACAGCGCCACCTGGCTGTTGGCCTGCCGGCGCTTTTCAATTTCATGCACACGGTGATGCATGGCCTCGGCCAGCATATTTAAGCGCTTGGGATTATCCAGTAAATCGTCTTGCAGATAGGGGTTACGTTTAACCACCCAAATATCGCCCAGCACCTCAAACAACATCCGGGCAGAACGGCCGGTTTTACGTTGCTGACGCAAATCATCGAGAACCCGCCAGGCATCTTCGCCCAGTAATCGAATCACGATTTCGCGGTCGGAAAACGAGGTGTAGTTATAAGGAATTTCACGCACACGGTCTGGCACAGAGAGGGTATGCGCAGAAATCAGATCAGTATTAGGCTCGGCCATCGGGGACTCTTCGGGCTTGCTGGATCAGGGGAGGATTGATTTTATCGGAAAATCCCCACTTTCAAAGACCCATTTTTTATGTGGGAATCCCCCAAAAGCGCCTGAACGCCCGTATCTGGTGGCTTAGCGCCGATAAAAACAAGGTCAGATTTTCATGTGAAAGCAACAAAACGAACAATTTTTACCGCTCTTCAGCGTAAAAATGTCCGTTTTTTGCAAAGCGCTCAGGAAGATCAGCGGTTTATTCACCCGCGGCGACCGAACAGGCAAGGCCACAGGCCAGACTAGACCACCACCCGGTTACGCCCCTGCTGTTTGGCCTGATACAGACACTGATCCGAGCGGTTCAGCAATGCTTCCAGTGAGCTGTCGTCCACAATACTGGCAATCCCCACGCTGATTGTAATATTGAGTTCATTATGAATTCTGGACCAGAGCCAGGCATCCACCAGCATGCGCAGCCGCTCCCCGACTTCAGCGGCCGCCACGCCCTCATGATTTGGCAGCAAGACTACAAATTCTTCCCCGCCATAGCGGCCCACCAGATCATCCTGCCGGCAGCCGGATTTAAGCAGCGCAGCAATCTGCCGCAATACCTTATCCCCCACCGGATGGCCACAGAGATCATTCACACGCTTAAAGTGATCCACATCGATCATCAGCGCGGATAACGACTGCTGATTGATTCTTTGCCGCTGAAACAGCTCACAACCCTGCTCTTCCAGACCGCGGCGGTTTAAGATACCGGTCAGCCCGTCATAGCTGGCCAGACGCTCCACCCGCTGGATTTCCCGGTGCTGGCTGGCCCGCTGGCGGCGCAAATCGGCGTTTTCCAGCCGGGCGTTTTCCATTTCCAATTGCATTTTCATGGCTTGCAATTTATGCGGCGACAACTGATTTTTAAGCGACTGCTGCCCCAGATGAAACCGCTTATAATGCGCCAGAGCCTGTTGATAATTGCCGTTTGATTCGGCCAGATCGGCCAGTAATTGCTCAAACTGAAAAATCAGATTAAATGCATTTCTTTGGGTGGCACTGAATAACCCTTGCGTTAAATATTGCTCTGCCAATGGGTACTGCCCCTCGGCAAGACTCATACGCCCCAGCGCCAGCAGGCTGGCGGCCAGCCCCCACTGATGATTTAACTGCTGATTAATTTTCAGTGCCGACTGAAGATTTAACAGCGCCGCATCCCGGTCGGCTACAGCCCATTTAGCCTGCCCCATCAGGCAATATGCTTCAGATAAATATTCTAAATGATCCGCTTTTTTGGCAAAGACCAGACCTTTTTTTAATACGCTTAAAGCCTCATCATATTGCTGCAGCTGAATATAATCTCCGCCCAGATTAATCAGTAAAGAAGCACTTAATTTATCATTATTAATTTTTGGCAAATAATCTGCCGCCTGCAAATGATGCTCTAATGCGGCAGCAAAATCATCATGGGCAAAATAAATCTGCCCCACGCCAATATGGGCCTGAATATAGGCTTCGTCATCCGATAAATTAACCGATACATCCAGACAATAAGACCAATATTGCAGGGCCAGATCATATTCACATTGCGTGTAATACGCGCCGGCAATTTCCTGCAGGCAATCAATCACATGTTCCCGGAAATCAAATTCTTCGCCCAGCAATAAGCTGTGCCGCATTAAGGCAATGCTTTCATCAAAATCAGGAACCTGAGCCAGCGCCAGCGCATGGTTAAGCAAACCCTGAGCATAGCCCAGATGATATTGTGCTTCGGTGGCCATACGGCAGGCCTGTTCCGCCAGCGCCAGCGCACCCGTCCGGCTGACTGCACTCATTTGCCGGGCGCGCAGGTTAATCTCATCAATGACTTGATTGCTGGACATACAGGACATTACTCTTGGCTGAATAAATTATTAGTCTGTCATTAAATTAGAACATCCTGATCAATAAGATCAAGACAGAATATAAAAAAAACTGAATTAAATAGTTTACTTACAAAAAAGAGACGGGCATTTAGTCATAAATTACCGGATTATTTATCAGGCAGAGCCATAATTAGCAGAAATGAGAATTATGCGCAACTTAAAGGCATTGATTTTAAAACGATCCATATCCCCGCAAGGATTGCGGATTTACTCAGGATATTTCCGATTAAATTTTAAATCGCTGCGTATTTTAATAATGATTAAGCAATGAAGGCCAGCAGAAAAACCATGTATTTAATGCTCTGCCGCGGCCACACCGGGCACTAATAAATCAAGCTCCATGGAGCGCAGCTGAGCCGAGGCCGATTGCTCTAACAAGATGGCGCGCAGGGCCTTATGGGCGGCTTCATGCTTTTCCTGTAACTCAGGCTGATTTATTTTTTGGTAAATCAGGGCAAAATTCTCATGGATATCTGCCAGCAGATTTTGTGATTCCATTGAATCTGCCACCGCAAATGCGCGCTGCAATTCATCCAGCGCGGCTTCATATTCACCACAGGCCAGCGAGCAACGGCCTAAAGCCAGCAAATTAGCGGCTTCATTCCACATATTGATATGTAAACGGTTAATTTTAAGCGCCACCAAAAAATTCATTCTGGCCCGCTCAATATCGCCGCGCGCCAGACGAATCAAACCAAAGACGCTGTAAACCTCGGCTTCCAGCTCAAAATTATCTTCGCTGCGCACCAGCGGCAAGGCCTGTCTGGCCAGCTCCATGGCATCATCCAACCGGTTAAGCCGGTAAAGATCCACCGCCATATTAATCAGACAAATTCCCTGATAATTGGCGTTATGCTCTTTCAGGGCCAGCTCTTGCGCCATTTTATGATGGGTTAAAGCCACTTCAAATTGTTCATGCGCATAGTAAAGCTGGCCAAGACCAATATGGGCACAAAGACGTTGTGTGGTTTCAATGGCCTGGGTAGAGAGATCCAGGCAGCGACGCCAGTACTGGGCCGCGCTTTCATACTCACCCAAGGTGTAAGTATGCCGTCCTAAAAGCTGTAATGCCTCACCGCGCCAGACACCCAGCTCATCGGTTTTAGCCATTTCCAGTACTTTATCCAGGATATCAATCGCCTCCCGGTGGCGGCCAAATAACTGCAGCACGCTGGAATAAACCGTCAGCGCAGCCGCTTCACTCATACGGCATCCCAGCTCCGCAGCCAGATCGCAGGCTTGCGTGGCAAAAGCCAGCGATTCCACGCTATGCGAAGAGATTAATTGTTTTGCTCGCTGAAGGAGCAGATCAACAGAGGACGCAAGCATCATGACACCAAGTTGACAGCAAGTTTACGTTTTCAACATATTACCACTGATCAATTTGTGAATCTATGCGCAGTGCAGCATTTCCTGCATGTCTGTCTGAGCAGACAGTAAGTTATTTATTTTTTGCAGATGCCCCTCTTGGATCGGATCATCCAGCCGCACGCTGGCCTGCAAATAATGGCCGTAAGCGGCCTCTGACTTTTCCTTTTCACCTGCCCGCTGATAAGCCATCGACAAACCGTGATAAGCCTGCACGATCTGCCGGGCCATGCCCACTTCCTCTGCATTTTCTGCGGCATGCAAAAAGGCCGTAATCGCCGCAGCAAACTGCTGGCTTTCCAGACTAATACGACCCGCTACAAGATATTGCAAGGTTTCTCCCCAGCGCCATTCTTTACAGCTGGCTTTAGCCCTGGCCAGTTTTTTGCGGGCGGCTTCCAGATTGCCGGTTTCTAAAGCAATTTGTGCCATATAGAGATGAATCTCTCCCACAAATTCTTTCAGCGAGCGCTGGGCAAAAGGATAGGCCACCACCAGGGCATGCTGGCATTCATGCCAGAGATCCAGCTGAAAATAGGCCGACGCCAGATTAATCCAGGCGCGGGCATGGGTTTCGTCAGACATTTGAGGGCTGAGTAAGGCCACAGAGCGCAGCTGCTGAGTAAGGGCTTGCCGGGTCTGCCCATAAGCAAAATAAATCATGCCAAAACCGATATGGGCATTCAGCCGGGCCATGGCCGAAAACTGCTGCTCATTCAGGCAATCGGCCCAATACTCTGCAGCCTCCGGATAATCCCCCAGGCTGTAATAAGTTAAGGCAATTTCTTGCAGCAGATTTTCTTGCAGCGAACGTTGATTTTCAACTTCCGTCTGCGTCAGCGTTTTCAGTAAAAAAGACAGGGATTCTTCGAGGCGGCCAAAGGCAATCAGGCAATAGGAATAGCGCAGCGTGACTTTAATCAACAGGGGCAGATCTTCGCGCCCAAGTCCGGCCGATAAAGCATAGGCCTCTTCTGCATATTGCAGGGCAAGGCCCGGATCCTGATGCAAGACCCTGTCACACTGGCTTAATACACTTTCAATATGTTGAAGCATGGCTGCAGTCACATGAATGAATTCATAGAGAATAAGCTTTTTACCCTGTTCTCTCAATGTTTTTGACTAATTTCTGACGCAAATAATAATTAATTAATACAAAAACTTACACCTAAATCAAAGCTAAACATTCAACAAAAGAAAGTATTGTAACTTTCGTGAATCCGCAATGATCCGCCATGATTTTTACATCCGTGCGACTATGGAATATCTGCATAAGGCATACGACGCAAAATAATACTGCTTTTGCGCAATAGCTTACGATCACTGCGATTTTTATCAAAATAACGCGGGTTGGTGACCATCGCGGCCAGTTTGGCACTCTGGCTGCCCCCCAGGCGGGCGGCACTGGTTTTATAGTAATAGCGGGCAGCCGCCTCGGCCCCAAACACGCCATTACCCCATTCGATCACATTCAGATAGATCTCAAAAATTCGCCGCTTATCCAGCAGGGCTTCCAGCATCACCGTAATAATGGCTTCTTCTGCTTTACGCAAAGGATTGCGCGAGCTGGATAAAAACAGATTTTTTGCCAGCTGCTGGCTGATCGTTGAGCCACCAGCCACA
>JBOFGM010000690.1:0-1838 GCA_051649105.1 Iodobacter sp.
GGCCCCGCACCATGGCAGTAAATCCGCCTCCTCCATGGCGCTGGTCAGCCAGACCTCACCCCGCTATGCCGTATTTTCTGCGGGTTATCTGAATCGTTTTGGTCACCCCAAGAACGAAGTAACGGCCCGCTACCGGAGCATCAATGCAGAAAACCTCTATACCGATGCTTCTGGTGCACTGATTTTTGATGTGGGGGACGATATCCGGCTGACCCGTTGGCGGGACAAGCAGGCCCGCTACTGGCATACGGTGATTCGGCATGAGTCAGATCAACCCTGATTGTTCGTCAGATCAGATTCAGTTAATGTATTTATTTTTTACAGGCGATTGTAATGGCCATCACGCTTTCAGGGCTTTACCGTTACCCCGTTAAATCCAGCCAGGGCCAGCGCCTAAAACAAAGTGAAGTACTGAGCAGCGGGCTGCCCTTTGACCGGATGTGGATGATTGCCCGCCCGGACGGACGGCTGGTTACCGGCAGGGAATTCCCCAAACTGGTGCTGATGTCGGCTCAGCCAACGGATGACGGGCTGACACTCAATGCGCCCGGCATGCCTGAGCTGTTTGTGGCCACGGCACTGTTTAACCGGGTTCATCCGGCCAGCGTCTGGAAAAGTGACTTTACCGCCCGTTTTGGAGCCAGCAGTGCAGATGCCTGGTGCTCGGCCCTGCTGGGAGAGCAAGTGGTCTTACTCTGGGCTGGCTTTGAGCTGAACCGCCAGATTGCGGATGGCACGCCCATTGCGTTTGTCGATGGTGCCCCGCTGCTGCTGATCGGTGAGGCCTCGTTAACTGACCTTAGCCAGCGGGTTGGCCGCACATTGTCGATGCAACGCTTTCGACCTAATTTAATCGTGCAGGGCAGCGAAGCCTTTGCGGAAGATGGCTGGAAAAAATTCAGAATTGGCGATGCCGTTTTTAATATTTTAAAGCCCTGCGAGCGCTGTGTTTTTACAACAGTTGACCCTGAAACCGGTGAAAAATCTGCCGATCAGGAGCCATTACGCACCCTGGCCAAATATCGCAAAACTGCGGCCGGCGTTTTATTTGGCCAGAATATTACGGTTGAAAAAGGCGGGCTGATTGAAGAAGGAATGACGCTTGAATTAATCAGTGGCTAAGCAGAGCAAGGCTGATTCCATGACAAGCCGGCATTGCGCCGGCTTTTTTAACGCCCGCTTATTCCATAAAGGGCCGAACCCGGGCCACAACCTGATTGCCATTGCCCTGATATTCCACCGACTGAAAAGACAGCATCCGGGCCATAGAAATACCCCGGCCATGTGGGTCAAACGCTCTTTCAGGGGTCATTTCCAGAAAGGGCTGCCATTCAAAACCCTTACCTTCATCGGTAATGGTAAAGATAATGTCATCCCCCTCGCGGTAAAACGCCACCTTCACCTTACGATTTTCATATTCGGGTAAAGTCAGGCGGGCTTCCACTTCATCTTGCCAGTGCCCATGCTGTAACAAGCTGGTTTTTTCTGCATAGCTGATGGCTAAATTGCCATGCTCTACCGCATTGACCAATAGTTCTGACAAACCTAAGGCCACGCGCTGTGGCTGAGGACAGGCATTAGACAGCAACAATGTCAGATGGCGGGCTTCTTCCAGCGTACGGAAATGAAACTCCCCTTTCATTAACAGATGATAAGAGTTGGCCTGCGCAGCCAGCTGGGCATCCAGCTGGCTTTTTTCCCGGTGAAAATTAACCGCGGCCGCCACAATGGCCAGCAACATATCCCGTTGAAAGGGCTTGATCAGATAGTAATACGCACCCGCGGCCAGGCCTTCGCGCACATTTTCAGCGGCACCCACCGCCGTTTGCATAATCACC
>JBOFGM010000691.1:0-2800 GCA_051649105.1 Iodobacter sp.
TGGCAGGCAGACGAAAGGCCGCCATTTTCTTATACAGGGTGGCGCGGCTCATACCCAGCCGGGCAGCGGCGCTGGGAATATGGCCATGACACTGCAGAACCGCGGCTTCAATCAGCTGCTGCTCAAAGGCCTGCATGGCTTCGCTGTGTGACTGCACCGCGGGCGGGATGGCGGCTGGATAAAGCAGCGGAGCCAGATCGGCGGCCTGCAGTACGGCGTGGTCGGACAGCATCAGGGCGCGCTCTAAAATATTATTCAGCTCGCGCACATTACCCGGCCAGGAATAGCTGGAAAGTAAATTCAGCGCCGCCGGCGACAGGCTGCGCTGCCCCAGACCGTTGGCCGCCAGCTTATTCATCAGTACCGCTGCCAGCCCGGCCAGATCGCTGATTCTGGCCCGCAGCGGCGGCAGTTCAATGGTCAGCACATTCAGGCGGTAAAAGAGATCGGCGCGAAACTGTCCGCTTTCAATCATGGCGGCCAGCGGGGCCGACGTGGCGGCAATGATGCGCACATCGGAATGCAAAACCTGATTGGAGCCCAGGGCTTCAAATTCTTTATCCTGCAAAACCCGCAGCAATTTCACCTGCAGCGCCGCCGGCATATCGCCAATTTCATCCAGAAACAGGGTGCCGCCATGGGCCAGTTGAAACTTGCCAGCCCGGCCCTTTTTATCGGCCCCGGTATAGGCCCCCGCTGTGGCACCAAACAACTCGGCTTCCAGCAGGGTTTCCGGAATTGCCGCCATATTTAAGATCACCAGCGGTTTATGCGCCCGGGGCGAGGCGGCATGAATGGCATGAGCCAGCACTTCTTTGCCGGTGCCGGTTTCTCCCAGCAATAAGACCGGGGCATTGCGCTGGGCGGCCCGTCCTGCCTGGCGTTTGAGCTCCCTCACCACATCCGATTCACCAATAAAATGGGCAAAGGAATATTTGGCCCGCCTCGATTGCGCCAGGGATTCATGCGCCTGAGCCAGCTCTTTTTGTAAGGCCGTAAATTTAGCCACCAAAGGCGCAAGAGACTCAATGCCATCGAGCAGGGCAAAGCCAATTGCGCCGATCAGCCTGCCCTGAGGATCTTTAAGCGGCAGCCGGGTGACCAGCAGCGTTCTTTCCGGCGTTTCCATTAAATCTAATAACAGGGGCTGGCCGGTGCGGATCACTTCTCTGAGCTGGCTGTTGGGAATGACTTCTTCCACCGCCTTGCCCAGCGTTTCTTCTGGCGTGGCATAGCCAAAACGGTGGGCATAGGCGGTGTTGATCCAGACAATTTTGCAGGCCTCATCCACCATCACGGTGCCTTCTGAATACTCTTCCAGCGTATGGAATAAGGATTGCAGCGCCAGCTGACGCTCCTTATCGCCATTAATAAAGCGTGATGACAGATTATCTATGGGCATTGGCCGTGTTCTGTGAAAGGAAGTTTCCAACCATAACACGAGCCTGAATATTTAAAAATACGGGCTGCGTCCTGTGTGCGGGCGGCTGCAACCCTCCATGCGAAGGCCTGGCACCCGCCGGATTCAGCCTGCCCCGGTTAGCTCCGCCACGGCAGCGATCGCCACGGCCAGCCGCTCAGCCGGCTTGCCGGAAACAATCATATAGCGGGCACCGCTGGCTTTCAGATCGGCCTCATATAAATCGAATAAGGCATCCCGGTCATTTGGATTTTCCCGCAGCGGGTCCGGCTCCCATGGGATATCCGGCCGGGTCAGCAGGTGCAGGGCATAGTCCCCGGGGTGATAAAGCGCCAGAAGTTCTGCCGGGCAATGCTGATAGCGCACTTCTGCCCAGATTTTGCAAACCAGCGCCGTGGAGTCGCAAATCAGCAGCGGGGCAGCCGCAAAAGCCGCCTCGGCGGCCAGCTGGCCCCGGGCAATGGCCACAATATCGGCCAGCTCGTAATCGCTGCTGCCTTTATGGGCAAAGTATTCGCGGACATATTCAGCCACCCAGGGCGCATGAAGCGCCTGAGCCAGCGCCTGGCTCAGGGTGGATTTGCCGCTGGATTCGGGGCCGACCACAGAGATACGGATGGTCATGCTGCGGCCAGTGTTTTACGCCAGCTGATCCAGCCGGATACGGCAAGCGCCGTCAGGATAATATAGAGTGCCGCAGTCAGATGCAGACCCTTATAGGCATAGACGCCGGAAGCCACCAGATCGAGCACAATCCAGTACGGCCAGTTTTCCAGCTTTTTACGTGCCTGCATCCATTGCGCCAGAAGGCCAAACACAAAAATACCGGAATCGAGCCAGGGTAAATCGGTGGGCAAAAACTGCACCTGAAAATGGGCCACAAGAGCGGTCAGCAAGATACCGGCCCCGTTAATCAGCAGCCATTCACGGCGGCTGAGGCGGGTAATGGGCAGCGCGGCGTCGGCGGTATTTTTCTTCCAGACCCACCAGCCATAAACAGCCAGGGCGGCGTAAACAAATTGTAGTAAGCTTTCACCAAATAAATGAGCGTCAAAGAATAACCAAACATACAGTAAGCTGGCGATCAGTTGCAGAGGCCAGGTCAGTACATGGCTGCGGGTTGCCAGCCAGATGCCGAGTAAAGAAGCGATAAAGCCAATAATTTCTAAGGTAGACACAAGAAGCTCCGATTTTAAGCGTGGTAAGGCTATATTGCTAAGACCAAAAAGGAAAGCATCGCAATGAAAGAATTTGGAGGCGGCCGTTTTAAGGTTGACAAACAACTTGGGCAGGGTGCGCAAGGTTTGGTTTTTCTTGCCCGGGATACTCAGCTGGACCGTTTGGTGGCTATTAAAGTCTTACATAGTCATTCGGCGGAAT
>JBOFGM010000692.1:0-3468 GCA_051649105.1 Iodobacter sp.
GGCCCCGATGGCAATCATGAAAAAACCGTGGTTCTGGCGATTGCAAAGAAGCTGAAAACCCTGCTGGAAAACGAGCCCAATATGCGGGTGGTGTTAACCCGGGATGGCGACTTCTTTGTGCCTCTGGGTGTGCGGGTAAAAAAAGCCCGTGCCGTGCAGGCCGATTTATTTGTGTCTATCCATGCCGATGCCTTTACCCGGCCCGATGCCAATGGCTCTTCGGTGTTTATGCTGTCCGAAAAAGGGGCCTCCAGCACCGCTGCGCGCTGGCTGGCACAAACCCAGAATGATGCCGATTTAATTGGCGGGGTAAAAATCGCGTTTAAAGATAAGGCGCTGGCCCATACGCTGATGGATTTAACCCAGACCGCCACCAATAACGACAGTATGAAACTGGCTAAATCCATGCTGGGCGAAATCGGCAACATTAACCGTCTGCATAAACAAGGCGTGGAGCAGGCCGGCTTTGCGGTATTAAAGGCCCCGGATATCCCATCAATTCTGGTGGAAACCGCCTTTATTTCTAATCCGCAGGAAGAGCAAAAGCTGATCGACGAAGCCTATCAGCAAAAAATGGCCGGCGCTTTGCACAAAGGGATTAAACGCTATTTCTCTAAAAACCCACCTCTGGCCAAAACCAGAATGGCGCAGAGCTAATAAAAATCCCCGCCAGTGGCGGGGATTTTTATAACAGCATCAATTCAGCGAGTCTCTGGCTTCATCGGATAAGGCATACGCCCTTTGCACTGCCGGTCTTGCGGAAATGGCATTAAACCAGCGCTTTAAGGCAGGGAAATCATCCAGGTTTTGCCCCTGCTGGGCATAGGGAACAATCCACGGATAGCAGGCCATATCGGCAATAGAATAGTCACCGGCAATAAATTCTTTATCGGCCAGATGTTTATCTAATACCGAATATAAACGGGTGGTTTCTTTGGTATAGCGCTCAATGGCATAGGGGATTTTTTCCGGCGCATAAAGCGAGAAATGATGATTTTGCCCGGCCATCGGGCCTAAGCCGCCCATTTGCCAAAACAGCCATTGCAGCATTTCTTGCCGCGCCCGTAAATCAGCCGAAATAAACTGGCCGGTTTTTTCTGCCAGATAAAGCAAAATAGCACCGGATTCAAATATGGAAATCGCAGCTCCGCCATCAGCCGGCTGATGATCCACAATTGCGGGAATACGGTTATTAGGGGCGATGGTTAAAAAATCCGCGGCAAATTGCTCACCGGCACCGATATTAATCAGTTTTACCTGGTAATCAAGGCCGCTTTCTTCCATAAAGATTCTGACCTTATGGCCATTCGGTGTCATCCAGTAATAAAGGTCGATCATGATTAATCCTTTGCCATAACGGCCGAATTATTATTTATATTTGAAAGCCTATTATGCAGATATAAAAAAAAGCCTGCAAACTACACAGGCTTTTTTGAATACAAAAAATGCTTAATTCAGCTCATCGCTGACCATATATTTGGCACCATTCACTGTTACTTCGGCATTTAAACCCGATTCAGTAAACTGATACACATACATGCCGTCGCCTAAGCGCTTGGCACCGGCGATCTGAGCGCCATTTTGCCCCACTTTTGCCGAGGCACCGGCTTCACCGCTGGCATTCCAGCCAGAAGTAATAAATTTCTGATAAGACTCTTTGGTGGTAAAGACCCAGACTTCACGGGTTTCTTTCGCACCCAGCCCCATGCCCAGCTTACCCTGCAGCATATGCATATAGGTGCGTTTGCCCGCCGCAACGGCCACACCGTCACCACCGCCTGCCCCTACAAACATCGCCTGAAAGCCACCGGTCTGAAATACGGCATAACCCGCCGACTTGGCAATCTGTGCCTTGGCCTTTGGATACTTTTTATAGACCTGAGCCAGGGTGTTTTTTGCGGTCTTATCAATGACTGTACGGCGCTCTGCCGGAGATTTTTTCTCGGCGGCAGCGGAGGTTGAGGCACGGCCTTCCTGGCCCATGGCCGAATCGGCTAAAACGGGGAATGACAGCAAGGCTGCCAAAGCAAAAACAGTTGAACGTAAACGCATAATTAAACTCCTGATTTAATAAAATTCAATCTATTTATGGCAGGCCATAATAAAACCAGTTGCCTTTTCTGGCAGCCCGGAATCCAATCCGCAGTCGGTTTTAAAAATAACGGCAATTAAATAAACCGCACTCCGCTCATAAATATCACTTTTAAATTATTCAGTTTTTAATTAATGACTCTCCCGTTATCAATTCAATCAGCCATCATCTTGTATAAAAAAGATGATTTCTTATTATCTTTTTTCTGCTTAATGATTAACTAAAGCGGATCTGTTTTTTTTCAATTGGGTTACAGCTCCGCCTTTAAAACAATGCACCAATACCGGCCAACTATCTACGGCATTATGAACTTTCGGCCCAAATCCGCATTAATTACCAAATAGTTTATTCACTATGAAACAGCGAAAACAGATCCAGCTGCTTTTTTTCGCTGCATTTTTTTAAACCATAAAGGGGCTGCCAGGATAAAATCAGGCTCCTGTTTAAAGAGCCCCCCTCCGGAACCAATCAGACCGAAGCTTATTCAGCAGATTGGCGTAATTTCGTGACGCTCTGGCCGGCATGGCCCCAGTTATCGGTATCGACTTCAGTAATGATGACAAAGGTTTTCGCCGGATCTTTATTTAAAACACGCTCTAAAACTTCGGTGACGCCAGCGATCACCCCGGCCTTTTGTTCTGCTGTAGCGCCATCGCGGGTGATTTGAATATTAACAACAGGCATGGTGATTCCTTTAAGCCAGGATTGAGAAATCTATATCAGGGCAGGCAGCTGAAATTACAACCGGATTAAGCACACAGAGGCGCCAGGCGGTGCTTCCGCCGTCAGTCGCAGACACAGGTATAATGGCCGCCTGTTGCCCCAGCCCCCTTGCCCCTATGCCACGCATCCAGATTTTATCCGACCACCTTGTTAACCAGATTGCCGCCGGCGAAGTGGTTGAAAGGCCTGCATCTGCCCTGAAAGAATTGCTGGAAAACAGCCTGGATGCAGGCAGCCAGAATCTGACCATTGAGCTGCTGGCCGGTGGCACCAAGCTGATTAAAGTGATTGATGATGGCTGCGGCATTGCCAAAGATGAGCTGCCGCTGGCCCTGCACCGCCATGCCACCAGTAAAATCCGCGATATTGATGACCTGCAAAAAGTCGCCACGCTGGGCTTCCGGGGTGAAGGGCTGGCCAGTATTGCCTCGGTTTCCAGACTGACCCTCAGCAGCCGCCTGAGCGACGCACCGCACGCCTGGCGGGTGGATGCCGATAATGGCAAGCTGGGTGAAATTGAGCCCACTTCGCTCAGTACCGGCTCCACCATTGAGATTCACGAGCTGTATTACCAGGTACCGGCCCGGCGCAAGTTTTTAAAATCGGAATCCACTGAATTTGCCCATTGCAACGATATGGTGCAAAGGCTGGCG
>JBOFGM010000693.1:0-3439 GCA_051649105.1 Iodobacter sp.
TACAAAGCTGCTCGGTTTCCCCCGCAGCAATACCGCCTGCGGCCAGGTTATCAAGCAGATTGGGGTCGATGGCTTTATTGGCGGCGCGCTGAGCAATCCACAGCCCGCCCTCGCTCGTATAGCCATTGATATGCACGGCCCGGCTGGTCAGGCCAAAGCGGCGAAAACTGGCCCGCTCTAATTCAAACAGCGGCTGGTTTAAATCTAAATTACCGGCCGAATCATTGGCAAACACCGTATAGAGCTCATTTCGCCAGCCTTTAATCACACCGGCTTCGCGCATCTTGTGTGCAGCCTGCCCAAGCCAGGCGGCGACGTCTGCCGGGCAAAGCTCTGGATTCAGGGTGACCGATTCCCCGCTGATTACGGGGGGCTGGGGCATGGATAACAGAAAAGGCAGGCTGATTTCTTCAATCCAGCCCAGTGGCTGATTAAGCGCAATCAGGCGGCGCAAATGTCGGGCGGGGAACATAAAGGCTCTTTTAAAAAGATTCAGCCTCTATATAAAGCTGTACGGCGTCTCCCGTAAAGTGGGTAATGCCATATTCGATCACTTCGTGATTAGAATCGGTATAAATGCTTTCCACGCACAGCAAAGGCTGAAAGCGGGTTTGCGCCAGCATCTGGGCTTGTCCGGCCTCGGGCAGGCGGGCGCTGATCCGGGAGGATTTGCGCAGACAATTGTGAATGCCAAAGTGCTGCAGGGCCTGATCAATATGATCCACGCTGTTGTAAAGGGTCTCGAACCCCTGAAAACGCGGCAGCGGGAAGTACTGATGGCAAAGCCCCACCACCCGGTCGTCCACGATATCCAGCGCCTCGATATGCAATACCTGGCTGTTGCTGGCAAGGCCCAGGTGCTGACAAATATCGTCGTCGCCCGGTTCGGCCTTGCTTTTTAAAATACGGCTTTGCCCGGCCAGTTGCTGATTTTGCAGGCTATGGGAAAAGCGGGTGCGCCGCCCCAGCTGGTAATCGATCATTTCTTCTTGCACAAAGGTGCCGCGACCCTGCTCGATACGCACCAGCCCCCGGGCCTCCAGCGCCTGCAAAGCCCGCCGGATGGTATGGCGGTTGACGCTAAAGCGCATGGCCAGATCGGTTTCATTGGGGATACGGTCGCGCAGGGTTTTATTGCCAATATCACTGGCCAGCGAAATTTCTATTTGGCGCCACAGGGCAGTGCCAGAGTCACGGTCGAGCATAGAGGATCATTTGTAAGTGCAATAAAAGGTATTGTAATGGGTGTGTATTTCATCCAGATGATATCGACAGACTATTACACTGACTGATAGCGCCAATAGGGCTGGCCGCCGGCTTGCGCTACAATCAATGCTTCTTATAAAAGCCCGCCCACAGGGAGCTAAAAGATGACAAACATACGGCAGCAAGACTTAATCGACAGCATCAGTGACAGCTTGCAATATATCAGCTATTACCATCCCAAAGACTATATCCAGGCTTTGGGTAAAGCTTATGAAAAAGAAGAATCTCCGGCCGCTAAAGACGCGATTGCCCAGATTTTAACCAATAGCCGCATGTGCGCCGAAGGCCACCGTCCTATTTGCCAGGACACCGGTATTGTGACCTGTTTTGTGCGCGTGGGCATGAATGTGCAATGGGCCGACGCGACGATGAGCCTGACCGATATGATTAACGAAGGCGTACGCCGGGCTTATTTGCATCCGGACAACAAATTGCGCGCCTCCATCCTGCAAGACCCTGCAGGTAAACGCCAGAACACCAAAGACAATACGCCGGCCGTGATCCACTTTGAAATTGTGGAAGGCGATACCGTCAGTATCGATATCGCGGCCAAGGGCGGCGGATCAGAAAATAAATCCAAATTTGCCATGCTGAACCCTTCCGATTCGATTGTGGACTGGGTATTAAAAACCGTGCCGCAAATGGGCGCTGGCTGGTGCCCGCCCGGCATGCTGGGGATTGGTATCGGCGGCACCGCAGAAAAAGCCATGCTGATGGCTAAAGAGGCGCTGATGGAAGAAATTGATATCCATGAGCTGATCGAGCGGGGCGCCACCACGCGCAGTGAAGAATTGCGGATTGAGTTATATGAAAAAGTCAACGCGCTGGGTATTGGCGCGCAAGGCTTGGGTGGTCTTGCCACCGTGCTGGATGTCAAAATCAAAGACTATCCAACCCATGCCGCCAGCCTGCCGATTGCCATGATTCCAAATTGCGCGGCCACCCGCCATGTGCACTTTACGCTGGATGGCTCCGGCCCTGCCGTATTGGAAACACCTAGGCTGGAAGACTGGCCGGATGTGACCTGGTCGCCGTCGGCCTCGGCGGTGCGGGTGGATCTGAATACCGTAACCCGTGAAGATGTGGCCGGTTGGAAACCCGGCCAGACCTTGCTCTTAAATGGCAAAATGCTGACCGGCCGCGATGCCGCGCATAAGCGCAGGGTGGATATGTTAAATAAAGGCGAAAAACTGCCGGTCGATTTTACCGGTCGCTTTATTTACTATGTGGGCCCGGTGGACCCGGTGCGTGATGAAGTGGTTGGCCCGGCCGGCCCGACGACTGCTACACGGATGGATAAGTTTACCGAGCAAGTACTGGCAGAAACGGGCCTCTTGGGCATGATCGGTAAGGCAGAGCGCGGCCCGGCCGGGCTGGAAGCCATTAAAAAGCATCAGTCGGTGTATTTAATGGCCGTGGGAGGAGCTGCGTATCTGGTCTCCAAGGCGATTAAAGCCAGCCGGGTGGTCGGTTTTGCCGATCTGGGCATGGAAGCCATTTATGAATTTGATGTGGTGGATATGCCGGTCACCGTGGCTGTGGATTCCAATGGCATCTCGGTGCATGCCACCGCGCCTAAAATCTGGCAGGCTAAAATTGGCATCATCCCGGTTGTTGACTAAATAAAGCTGTTTTTCTGCCTGGAAACCCGCCGCTGGCGGGTTTCTTTTTATCTGCCTGGCCGGTTGCTTGATAAAAAGAGATCATTTACCGGCGCAAAAAAACAAACAGATTCAATTATTTTAAAAAATACAGACGGCATATTAGGTGTGGCGATACGGGCTAAGCGGCTGATTTAAAATAAACTATTTTATAATTTACCACCCGCACTTTTATCCCGCAGCACCGCTTTGCAAAAAAGATGAAAAATAAGCCAGCAAAGGGCTTGCGCCATTGGCGTAACTTGATTATTATTCGGCCTCTTCTCGCGGAGAGATGGATGAGTGGCTTAAGTCGCACGCCTGGAAAGCGTGTATAGGTTAATAGCCTATCGGGGGTTCGAATCCCCCTCTCTCCGCCAAGAAGCCAAGCTAAAGCCCTGATTAATCAGGGCTTTTTCTTTGTCTGGATATTCTGGTGTACCACTTGATTCTGGCTGGCCTTCTTCGGTTTTCCTTGGACAATTGATGCAGGATAAGCGCAGATTTTGTATAAATTCATATGGTACAAATGG
>JBOFGM010000694.1:0-12367 GCA_051649105.1 Iodobacter sp.
CGCCTACCATGCCTTGAACATGAATAAAGCTGACGGTCAGATAAACTACTTTTTTGCCTTCATAAGTCATGTATTGCACTTTTGAAGTGACCGAGTCCAGGTCCCCCAGCGGACGGCGGTCAAACTGCTTACGCAGTAAATCTTCGTCTGGTATTACGTTGATTTCAGCTTCAATGGCCGGTGCTTCGCTGGCCACCGATAACACGCTGCCCAGAATATTATTCGGGCGATAGGTAGCCAGACCTTTCAGGCCGGCACGCCATGCATCCATATATAAATTCTGGAAATCGGCATAAGGATAGTCCGCCGGTACATTCACGGTTTTGGAAATGGCCGAATCCACAAAAGGCTGGACTACTTCCAGCATCTTCATATGATCGCTGGCAGACATATTCAGCGCGGTGACAAAAGGAGCCGGCAGCTTGCTGTCGTCAGACACATCGTGTCCCATCTGACGATATAAACGCCATGCATGGTCAGCCACTTCGTAAATCTTGGTTTCGCCGTCGCTCATGCGTTTTTTACGGTTATAAACCCAGGAGAACGCAGGCTCGATGCCGTTGGATGCATTATCGGCAAAGGCCAGTGTAATCGTGCCGGTGGGGGCAATCGACAACAGATGAGAATTGCGCAGGCCATGCTTGGCAATGGCGGCACGGATATTTTTTGGCAGACGTTTGGCAAAGGTGCCGGCCAGATATTTAGTGCTGTCAAACAGGGTAAACGAGCCTTTCTCTTTGGCCAGCTCAACGGACGCCATATAGGCGGCATCGCGCATGATTTCAGAGATTTTTTGCGCCAGGGCACGGCCTTCATCAGAGTCATAACGCAGGCCCATCATCACCAGCGTGCTGCCCAGACCTAAAAAGCCCAGACCAATGCGGCGTTTGGACATGGCTTCGGCTTTTTGCTGTGGCAGTGGCCAGGCAGTGGCTTCCAGTACATTGTCCAGCATACGGATGGCGACGGTGACCACCGACTGGAAGGCTTCAAAATCAAAGCTGACCTGACCGCTGAATGGTGTTTTAACAAAGCGGGTCAGATTCACCGAGCCCAGGCAGCAGCAGCCGTAATCCGGCAAAGGCTGTTCGGCACAAGGGTTGGTGGCTTCAATAGTTTCGCAGTAATACAGATTGTTTTCTGCATTCATACGGGACAGAAATAAAATACCCGGCTCGGCGTGGTCATAAGTGGATTTCATCACTTCTTCCCACAGATCACGCGCCTGGATGGTCTGGTGTACCCACAGACCATCTTCACGCAGATAGGCGCCGGTGGATTTTCTCTCTTCACAAGGCTCGGCCTTATGCACGAGGCAAAATTCGCCATCCTGGCTGACGGCATTCATAAATTCATCGGTCACACCGATAGAAATATTAAAGTTGGTCAGACCGCCCTGATCTTTGGAGCGGATAAATTCCAGAATATCCGGGTGATCACAGCGTAAAACGCCCATTTGCGCGCCGCGACGGGCACCGGCCGATTCAACCGTAGAGCAAGAGGCATTAAAGACCTGCATAAAGGAAACCGGGCCGGAAGCACGTGAACGTGTGCCGCGAACCAGTGCATCTTTAGGACGAATGGTCGAGAAATCATAGCCCACACCGCCGCCGCGGCGCATGGTTTCGGCGGCATCTGATAAAGCGGTATAAATGCTTGGCTTGCCATCGGTGGTGCTGGATACAGAATCGCCCACCGGTTGCACAAAGCAATTAATCAGCGTGGCGTGTAAATCCATCCCTGCTGCCGAGTTAATCCGGCCGGCCGGGACAAAGCCATTTTGCTGGGCCCATAAAAATTTCTCTTCGTAGTAAGCCTGAAAATCAGGTTGCTCAACGCGGGCTAAGGCGCGGGCGACGCGCTCTTGCACATCCTGAATCGAGGATTCAGTATTTTTTGCGTATTTTTCCAGCAGTACATCCAGAGAAATTTCTTGTGGGGCCATATCCGTTATTCCTAATTTTTTATCAGTCAGTGTATTCAATGGGGTCTTGTTCTCGTTCTGGCAGCAGATTGCGTGGGTAATTGGTGCCGGGCGGGCAAAATTTATACTGATTCAGCTAATGCCTTGTTGTTAAATAACAAGACGCGATAAGAGAGCTGAGTAAAATGCACCGCCAAAATGGCAGGCCCGAATTTTATGCCAACCGGAGGCTGGCCGTGCGGAAAATTATCCAAGTGGTAATATTTTCTTCGCGCGGGCAGCAGCAAAATGAGGCTGCAACACCGGATACCCAGGGATGTTTTCAGGCATCTTTACTGGTTTGTTATGGCGTGGTGGCGCGGGCCTGCATAAAAAAACGGGAAGCCGCAGCTTCCCGTTTCTGACCGTTTATCAGCGGCTTATTTCAGTTTTACATTCCAGTTTTTTTCCACACATTTCACGTAGTTGCCTTCGATCAGTGCGTTATAAGGCGTTTGGTAATCAACCAGCTGGCATTGATTGTCCTGACCGGCAGACCATGTTTTTTCCCAGAAAATTGGGTAGGCGGCGGAACTGCCTTTTTCAAAGCGCTGCATATTGGTGCAGTTCATTGATTCTTTCTTAATATCCCAGCCCAGATCGCGTGCAAACTCGGTGTAATAGTCGATACGGTTTTTGGCGGCTGGTTTTAAAGTGGCATCCTGACATTCAGCATTAATAATCTGAATGGTCGTCGGGAAGTCATTGCCAAGGCCCCGTGCTTTATCTTGTGCATTAGGCACCCATGTACCGTCGATCACATGCAGCATCGATGGTTTAGGCGGCTGAGGGTAAACAAAGAAGAAGGTGGCAGAAGCCATATTCAACCAGCTTTCAGCAACTTGATCGGGATCATTTAACAGCTTGGTCTGATCGCCGCTGAACATGACCTGTGAGAACGGGCCATAGTTATAGTTGTAAGAAAGTTGTTTAGCACCGCGGCCAAAATATTTCTTAAAGCTGCCATCGGCGTTTTTACCGCAGGTCCAGACGCCATTAAATACCGGGTCAGTACATTCGGTGTTGTAGCCGCAGCCGGTGCCGGTTTCGGTACAACCCATTTCACGCACATGCACCAGAGCCTGACGCCATTCTTCAATACCGTACTGGGTAATGCTGTGTCCGCCGGTTTCCTGAGCAAAGTGAGCAAACATGGTGGAGAGCGAACGACGGCAAATCTGATCGGCATTGCGGCCATCGGTGTAGTCATCGCAAATACCAGGGAACTTAGCAATGGCTTGTAAGAAGCGCTGGTAAGTGTAGCTTGGATGACGCACAGAGAAGTAATACTGGAACTTTTGCTCAGGAACCAGCGCTTCAACCCGTTTTACATTCAGCGGATTATCGCTTTTACCCGGAGCCACAGCCTCTACCACGGCATTGCTGGCCGTGCGCACTGAAGCTTTTACGGTGCGGAAAAAGTCATTATTGGTCAGCTCGGCTTCACGGGCCTGCGCCTGAGCCAGGGTTGGTACGCCACCATCCGGAGCCGGTGGAGTTGGAGGCAGTTGGGAAGCGTCACAGACGCCACTGTCTGCCCAGGTTGTGCTCTTGCCTGGTTCTTCACCGGCATTGACCCACCATTTAGCGCTGTAATTGTGATTCAGATAGCTGACAACGCTGCCGCCGGCATAGCTGCTGGCTGAGACCCAGGCGGTTTTACATGCCACTTTGCCATCCGGTACCGGAGTGGGGGCTGGCGTAGGAACCGGAGTAGGCACCGGGGTCGGAACCTTGGTTGGCACTGGTGTGGGTACGGGGGTCGGCACTTTAGTCGGAACCGGAGTCGGCACAGCCGTCGGCACCGGGGTAGGCCGCGGAGTTGGTACGGCGGTTGGTACCGGGGTTGGCAGCGGAGTCGGTACGGCGGTCGGAACCGGGGTTGGTGCCGGAGTTGGAACGGGTACCGGCGGGTTATTGCCGCTTAATTCCCAGGGGCCCCATTGCTCGGTGCCGGGGATATTGCCCTGAGTCCACCATTTGGCTTTCCATACCTGACCTTTATAGGTCGTGGTATCGCCTGCCTTATACGTGTCGGAGCTGCTCCAGTCGGCAGCAAAGACCGCAGCGCTCATCAACATCGCGGCCAAAAGTGCCGAGACTTGTAGCTTCACTTTCATATTGTCTTTCTCCGTCCAAAATAAAATCTGTCTTTACTCGCCGCGGCTCAGGATAAGCCGCAGTTTAAAGTCAGGTTTAGTGGGGTTGTGCGGACTATTTGTCCGTCTGATTTTTTGAAGTGGTATCTTCAATTAACCTTGTAAGGTTTGCGAATGTTAGCATTTGTAGTTGCCATGTCAATCACTACACGCAGGTGTTTGGTATTTATCAATTGTTTTGTTTGATTTATGATTTTTAGCCGGTTTTGGCGCCAGATTGTACTAATCAGACCAACTAATTGTTATATAAAAGAAAAGTCAGCTGTTGCTGATTTGCATCGTTTGAATAATCAGGATTTGGCGCTGTGAATGCAATTATTTAACAGCACATAATTTGGGGGCTGGCGGGATCGGGTAAGGCGTAAACAGGAGGGGGAAAAACGTAAAAATGGCGGGAAAGTGGTATGGTTTGTTGTACTAATTTGGTCGCAGATTAAACTCTTAACTTGTCCGGCAGTGGCATTGGCTATGGTGTGAATCCGGTATACTTGCGGCTGTTGAATTGATTAGCCAATGAGATATTTCATGCGTGTGTTTGCTCCTGTTTTAATTTGTGCTGCCTTATTCTCATTTACTGCCCGCGCAGAAGATGCGCCTCTGCCCTTTGATGTTCCTTCTGCAGCCCCGGCGATTGTTCGTCCGGCAGCGGTAAATAAACCGGTCAGTCAGCCTGCACCCCGTGTTGAACCGTCTTCAAGCCGGAACGGCTCGCGCGCTGGGGCTAAAAAATCGTCGCGTCATACAGCGGCTAAAAAATCATCCCGGCATGGCACTAAAACGACCGTGGCAAAAAAATCGTCACGTCACTCAAGTAAAACGACGGTGGTGAAAAACTCATCCCATCAGGTAAAGAAACCGGCAGTGGCAAAGAATTCATCCCGTCATACGGCAAAAACCACAGTGAACAAGACGTCTTCCCGCACGGCGGGCAAGACAAAAACGGGAACGAAAACGACCCATCAGGCACCAAAAAACAGCAGCAAGGCAAAAACCACAAAACACGCCACCCCAAAGGCTAAATAAGCAGCCCGCCGCGAATCAGTGGGGTAAAGGGTACAAGATGAAATTTTCTCACCAGAAGGGTGAATCAATTTTATCCAGACAGATGCTTGCGCAGGTATTACGAAGATATTACGAATAAATAATGTCCGGTATGATGTGAATGCATCCCCAGTACGGGGTTTTTATATCCAGCGTTTTTAAAGCCTCGATATGCTCTTCTTTACTCGTTTGATGGTCTTACTTTGCCTGTCTTCCTCTCTGCTGGCGGCAGAGCTGCGGGTATTGGTGCTCAGTGGTGACGATATGCCATGGATGCAAGTTCGTGGCGATCAGCTGGCGGGAGGGATTTATTATGATCTGGGTCATGCTCTGGCAGAACAGATGGGGCGCACGCCCAAGTTTGTGATTTTGCCCCGTAAGCGGCTGGTGCATGCCATTACCAGCGGAGATGCAGATCTGATTTGTAATTATCTTCCGGTCTGGTTGCCGGGTGATTTTGACTGGAGCCTGCCGTTTATTCCCAATGCCGAGCTGCTGATCAGTGATCTGCGCTTTAGTAAACCCTCTGCTCTGGCTGGTTTCTCACATGAGCGGATCGGAACGGTGCTGGGCTATGTGTATGCTGAGCTGGATCAGGCGCTGGCCGGTGGTTTTATACGGGATGATGCGCCAACGATGCGGCATAACTTACTTAAAATGACGGCCGGGCGGATCCATCATCTGGTGATTAATCAGTTTGAGCTGGAATATCAACAGCGGCAGGGCATTTTTAAAACGCCGCTGCATCCCTATACGGTTTTAAGAAGTTTTGCCGGGCAATGCGCCGTGTCCAGAGCCGGACAGGTGACGGTGGGGCAGGTTAATCAGGCCATTAACGCACTGCAGGCTAAACATGCATTACGCCGGCTGATGGAAAGGTACCGCTAGTCTTGTTTCATTCACGGCGGTGCTGGCTGCCGTTTTGAGACGGAATAAGGTAAAAGATTTCAGGCGGGCATGCCGTTTGACATGCCCGGTACAAGCATTAAGACGAAATCTTAGCCAGCTCTTCAAAATAGGTCGGGAAGGTTTTTGCCGTGCATTGCGGATCATTGATGCGTACGGCAACACCCGTGACGGCGACTAAAGAAAAGCACATCGCCATCCGGTGATCATCATAAGTATCAATGGCCGCATTGGCGATCAGTGTTTCGGGCGGGGTGACTGTAATAAAGTCTTCGCCTTCAATCACGGTTGCTCCCACTTTACGCAGCTCACAGGCCATGGCGCTTAAACGATCGGTTTCTTTGACACGCCAGCTGGCAATGTTTCGCAGGGTGGTCGGGCCTTCTGCAAACAGGGCCGCAACCGCCAGCGTCATGGCTGCATCCGGAATATGATTCATATCGGCATCAATGCCTTTCAGCCGTCCGCTGGCCGGTGGTGCTGCCTCAATATAGTGGCTGCCCCAGGTAATTTGTGCGCCCATCAATGCCAGTGCCTCGGCAAAACGCTTGTCACCCTGAATACTGTCGCTGCCCATGCCGGTGACGCGTACCTTGCCGCCACCAATCGCTCCGGCGGCTAAAAAATAAGAGGCGGAAGACGCATCGCCTTCCACTTCAATGGTGCCGGGGCTTTGATAAGTCTGGCCCGCCGCAATGGTAAAGCGGCTCCAGCCATCCTGGATCACTTCTACGCCAAATTTAGCCATCAGCTTCAGCGTAATATCGATATAAGGTTTAGAAATCAGCTCGCCAGTCACTTCAATGGTGACGGCTTCTCCGCTCAGAGGGAGCGCCATCAGCAGTGCAGTTAAAAACTGGCTGGAGACATTGCCTTTTACTTTAATGGTATGCCCGGTGAGCGGGGCCGGTGAAATCGCCAGCGGCGGATAGCCTTCCACGGCGGTGCAACGGATCGCAGCTCCGGCTTCACGCAGGGCATTCACCAGGTCACCAATCGGGCGCTCGTGCATGCGTGCCACGCCGCTTAAGGTGTAATGCCCCTGGCTCAGCGCCAGTGCTGCTGTTAATGGTCGAAATGCGGTGCCCGCATTACCCAGAAATAATTCTGCCGATTTAACCGGAAAAGAGCCTGCTGCACCCTGCACAATAAAATCGCGGCTGTCGCCCTGTTGCTCCCACCGAATCCCTAAGGTTTTCAGCGCTTCCAGCATATAGTGGATATCGTCAGCGGCCAGTAAACCTTTGACTTCTGTGGTGCCCCGGGCCAGTGCCGCCAGCAATAGCGTGCGGTTGGAAATGCTTTTGGAGCCAGGCAAGGCAACGGTGCCGTTGACGCGGGCAATAGGGGCGAGGTCGATATATTGCATAAGGCGTTCCGTATTGAAGGTAGGTCGGGAAGGATTAAATGCAGCGGTGCTCTGGGGTGGGTTTGTCTGGCAACCCGGCAATCTGTGTAAAGCTGTCACGAAAAGAGGCGGGTCAGCCGGTCTGCGTGATTAAAACCACACCCGTAACAGTAAGCTTCTGATTGTACACAGGCGTGGCGCGCATTTTAAAGCATTTTAGTGGCGATTATGGCCTTTTCCATGACCTTCGCCGCCATGATGACGCTCGTTACCGCCATTGCCACGGTGATCCCGGTCGTCATCCCTGCGGTATTCATGACGCTCATGACGCTCATGGCGGTAGCGGGGGACAACTTCTTTGTTGTACCAGCTTTCCTGCACAAAATAGACCGGCCGGCTGCAGGCATTGTAGCGCCTGCAATGTCCGGACCAGTTTTTGGCATGCCCGGGCGGCACAATCAGATACATCGGCGGTTGTGCTACGGTGACCCGTTGTATGATCCGTGGTTCGCGATAAATCAGGCGGGGCTGCTGGAATTCACCAATATTCAGGTTGCCATAAAAGCCTGGCTGCCCAAATTGCACAGAAACGCCCAGGTCAGCCGCAAACGCGGCCGATGGAAGAAGCAAGGCGAGTAGCAAACTTGCTTTTGAAAAGCAGGCTTTCATCATGTTTCAGATCCTCTGTCAGTGCACTGGCATTGCATGATCAGAGGCTTGAATTTAAGCCAGTAATTGATCCAGTGCGATCAATACCTTATCAGGTCCAAGACGGTTCAGGCAGTCCATATGCCCGAGCGGACAGGTTCTCTCGAAGCACGGGCTGCACTCCAGATCCAAAGTCACAATTTTCGCATTGGCGGACAAAGGCGGGGTGAATTCGGGCGAGCTGGAGCCATAAATGGCGACCAGAGGGCGCTCCAGTGCGGCTGCAACATGCATCAGGCCAGAGTCATTACTGATAACGGCTTTGGCCAGTGACATCATATCAATGGCTTCGGCTAAAGAGGTTTTACCGCAGTAGTCGGTTACCTGAGGGGCGCTGGCTAAAATGGCATCGGCAATATCACGATCTTTTGCCGAGCCAAAAATACAGACCTGGAAGCCGCGTGCAAGCAGGGTGCGGGCCAGCGTGGCCATATGGACCGATGGCCAGCGCTTGGCCGGGCCGTATTCGGCACCAGGGCAAAGTGCAATCATGGGCTGATTCAGATCAAACCCCAGTTTGGCGGCGCTGGCCTGGCGATCCTGGTCGCGGACCACTAAATGCGGAAAGGGAACGGGGCGAACCAGCGGCAGGCCGGCATCTTCTGCCAGCGCGGCAAACCGCTCTACCATTTTTGGCAAGACCAGTGGATCCAGTACCCGGGTATCGTTCAGTAAACCATAGCGTGATTCACCCACCCAGCCGGTACGGGTTTTAATGCCGCTGAACAGAGGCAGCAGGGTAGATTTCAGTGAGTTGGGCAGCACAATCACCTGGTCGTAACCACGTTTGGCCATTTGCCGGCCCAGCATCCAGCGCGTACCCAGTTTCAGCTCACCATGGCCAAAAGGGGTATCAAAGGATTCGCTGACTTCTGGCATCCGGGCATGTAAAGGGCGGGTCCAGGCGGGGGCAAGCACATCCAGAATAAGTCCGGGATAGCGTTGATGCAGCCGGCGGTAAAGTGGCTGCGCCATAATGGCGTCGCCAACCCAGGCCGGGGCAATAATCAGAATTTTTTTCATATGCTCCAGGGGGAGTGCTGACAGGCAGTCATCTCGGTCTGCCGCAGATCCGGAGAATGCATCTGCGGCTGCTGATTAATGGCCTTTAACGACTTCGCCTGCTTTCAGGCGGTAATGCGTGCCACAGTAAGGGCACAGTGCTTCGCCGTTTTTTGCCACCGGCAAAAAGACACGCGGATGGGAGTTCCAGCTCACCATATCCGGCATCGGGCAGTGCAGTGGCAGGTCATGGGCGGTGACTTCGATTTCGCGGCGGGTGTTTTCTTTAAGTTCCATAGCGTGATCTCTCTCAGGCGTGGTGATTCAATCACCCGGGACTGGCAGTGCCTGTCCTCTGTTTATCAATGCATTAATCATCATGGCCGGGACACCTTACGGCTCCCGGCCTGTGGATCAGATCAGTGTCAGCCAGTCTTCATGCAGCGGGTCTAAACCCTTTACGCAATCAAAATAGCGTTTTTGCAGACGCTCGGTCACCGGTCCCCGGCTGCCGGTGCCAATCGGACGGTTATCCAGTTCACGAATCGGTGTGACTTCAGCGGCGGTGCCGGTAAAGAAGGCTTCATCGGCGGTATAGACTTCATCGCGGGTAATGCGTTTTTCGATCACTTCCAGCCCTTCTTCCTTGGCCAGTGTAATCACGGTGCTGCGGGTAATGCCATCCAGACAGCTGGAGACATCCGGGGTATACAGCTTGCCCTTTTTAACAATAAACAGATTCTCGCCGGCGCCTTCTGAGACATAGCCTTCGGTATCGAGCAGCATGGCTTCATCGTAACCGTCGGCTGCGGCTTCCTGGTGGGCCAGAATCGAGTTGATATAGTAGCCGCTGGCTTTAGCCCGGACCATGGATACATTGACATGGTGGCGGGTAAAGCTGGAAACCTTCACGCGAATGCCTTTTTCCAGACCTTCTGTGCCCAGATAAGCACCCCATGGCCATGCGGCCACGATCACATTAATGGTATTGCCGGTGGCGGCAATGCCCAGTTTTTCTGAGCCAACAAAGGCCAGCGGGCGCAAATAGCAAGAAACCAGTTTGTTTTCACGTACAACCGCTTTTTGCGCTTCAAATACTTCATCAAAGCTGAACGGAATGTTCATTTGAAAAATTTTGGCAGAGTTAAACAGTCGCTCTGTATGCTCATGCAAACGGAAAATAGCCGTGCCTTTTGGTGTTTCGTAGGCGCGCACACCTTCAAATACGCCCATACCATAGTGCAATGTATGGGTAAGTACATGCGTGGTCGCGTCGCGCCACGGCACTAATTTGCCGTCATACCAGATAAGCCCATCGCGGTCAGACATCGACATATTGCAAACTCCTGCCCAAAGTATTTATAAGAAGTAACAGACGTAACTAGAAGTGATTGTAACCGAAAACCTGCCGTTGGCAGGGCTTCAGCGGCAGGCAATAGCGCGAAAAGCAGAGCCTGTAATGCCGCAGAGCTGCCCGCTGGCAGGCCGTTTATAATAAAACAGGCATCCGCCGGGGTGGCTGAATGCCTGTATGGGAGTAAAAACCAGAAACCGCCCTGGTTAAACGCCGGATTCCATCTTCGGGCTGCGGCCCATGAGCCCGGCCAGAATATCCTGCACCGGCATATGTTCAAACAGCATCTGGCAGACAGCGGCGGTAATCGGCATTTCAATGCCCAGCCCTTCTGCCTGACGCAGTACTTCACGTGCAGTCGGCACGCCTTCGGCCACATGCCCCAGATTTTTTAAAATATCATCCAGGCTCAGGCCCTGAGCCAAAAGCAAACCTACCCGGCGGTTGCGGGATAAATCACCGGTTGCCGTCAGCATTAAATCGCCAATCCCGGCCAGCCCCATCATGGTTTCTGTTTTTCCGCCCAGAGCCGTCGCAAAACGGGCCATTTCGGCCAGTCCGCGGGTCAGCAAGGCGGCACGGGCATTGAGCCCCAGGTTCAGCCCGTCACAGACACCGGCTGCAATGGCGATCACATTTTTAACGGCCGCGCCAATTTCAACGCCAATTAAATCGTCGCTGGCATAAAGGCGCAGTACCGGCGTATTCAGCTCTTCCACGGTAAGGCGGGCAAATTGTGCGTCGCTGGCGGCAATGGTGACGGCTGCAGGCAAGCCTTTGGCCACTTCCTGAGCAAAGCTCGGACCCGATAACATGCCACGCGGCACCGCATCGTCCATTTCTTCTGCTGCAACCTGGTGAGGCAGCAGCATGGTGCCCGCTTCCAGTCCCTTGCAGGCCCAAAGCACGGCAGCCTGACTATTTAACTGACGCAGTGCTTTTAAAGAAGGACGCAGACCCGATAAGGGGGTCACAATCAGAATCAGTTCTGCCTGATCCACGGCACCGGCCAGGTCATGAGTGACGGTCAGCGCTGCTGGAAAAGGAGTTTCGGCAAGGTATTGGGGATTGGCCCGCAAATCCTGCATCTGAGTGACTTGTTCAAGATCGCGCGACCAGAGCGTGACCTGATGCCGGTCGGCAAAACGGATTGCCAGTGCTGTGCCCCAGGAGCCCGCACCCATGACGACTAATTTCATACGCCCCACACTTCCTCAATACGAATAAATCCACTCTGACCATCGCGGTGTTTTACTTTTAACCAGCCTGTACGGGTATTTTCTTGTAAATCCAGTAACAGATCTTTGCCGGCGCGATAGAGAAGGGGGGATTTAGTATCGGCTGCTTTATAAATGCCTGCGCCACGTAAAACCTGTACGGTGCGTTTGGCAGAGACTTCGCTTTTCTTTAACCAGGCCAGTCCGCCAGTGCGGTCTCGCACGCGAATCCAGTCGCCCTGTTCGGCGAGTAATTCAAGCGGCATTCCCTTGCTGGCCATAAATAATTTTTTGGCCTCGTCCCCGGGCGCCTCAGATAAGACGGCACCATGACGAGCCACTGAGCGATATTCAAGGGCAAAAGCCGCGTTGGCAGATAACACCAACGCAGCAATCACACCCAGTTTAATGAGTGGTTTGTGCATTCGCAGCCTGTTCTTCAGCTTGCTGACGTTGTTGCATATAAATAGCTTCAAAATTAATCGGCTGCAACATCAGTGGTGGGAAACCGGCGCGGGTAGTCAGATCAGATACGGCTTCGCGCAAATAAGGGAACAGAATGCTTGGGCAGCCAATGCCCAGCAACGGATCCATTTCGCCTTCAGGTACATTTTCAATGTTAAATAAACCATTTTGGGTTACTTCAACCAGGAAAATAGTACGGTCTTC
>JBOFGM010000695.1:0-5078 GCA_051649105.1 Iodobacter sp.
GGCGGCCACGGCCATTGTGGTGATTACGATTACTTATATTTCTATTGTTGTGGGCGAGCTGGTTCCTAAGCGTATCGGCCAGATGAATCCGGAAGTGATTGCGCGCCTCGTTGCACGGCCCATTAATGCTTTGGCCATGATGACGCGTCCGTTTGTATGGCTTCTCACCTTTTCAACGCATATGGTGCTTAGCCTGCTGGGCGTTAAGCAAACGGCTCAGGCAGGGGTGACAGAAGAAGAAATCCACGCCATGCTCGAGGAAGGGTCAGAGACGGGTGTGATCGAGCAGCATCAGCATGAGATGGTGCGAAATGTGTTCCGTCTGGATGATCGCCAATTGGGCTCATTAATGATTCCCCGTTCAGACATTGTGTTTCTGGATATCCGGAATTCAAGCGCAGATAATCTGCAGCAAATGATGACCGCCGAACATTCGCGCTTTCCTGTGTGCGATGGGGGGCTGGACAATATGCTGGGTGTGATTAGTGCGAAACAAGCACTGATTGCCGTAGCCAAAGGGCAGGAGCCTGACTTTACGAGCAATCTGAACCCCTGTGTGTATGTGCCGGAATCATTAACCGGTATGGAATTACTGGAGCAATTTCGAGCCAGTAATATGCCGATGGCTTTTGTGATTGATGAGTATGGCGAGATCGAAGGGATTGTGACTCTGCAGGATGTGCTGGAGGCGGTTACAGGGGAGTTTTCTTCACTCAACGAGGAAGATGCCTGGGCGGTTCAGAGGGAAGACGGTTCATGGCTGCTCGATGGTGCCATCCCGATTCCTGAGCTGAAGGATCATCTGGGATTAAAATCGGTCCCCGAAGAAAACAAAGGCCGCTACCACACGCTCAATGGCATGATGATGTTGCTGTTGGGCCGGGTGCCATTCACGGGCGATTATGCCCAGTGGGAAGACTGGCGGTTTGAGGTGGTGGATATGGATGGCAAACGAATTGATAAAGTACTGGTGTCCCGTGTGGTCACTGAACGCGGGGCAGATGCATAAAGCTGCCGGATCTGAGCAGCTGGGGCAGATTATTCCCTCGCGGGAATGATGAAATAAGCAGCCAGCCCGGAGTTTATAAAATGGCCGCCCGCTGGCCTCGGATCAGCTATATCCCGGGCGGCGGGGTTGAATCGCTTTGCCCTGTCCGCTAAAGACTTTCGCAGAAAATAAGTTTTCCGCCGGGCATCTGCTTAAAGGGCGTGACCGTTTTTTGATGCGTGCGGCAGACCCTGGTCCAGCCAGCGATAATACACACCGGAAGGGGGGCTGCAGCATCCGGAGCAGCTGCCTCCCTTGCAGCCCCCTGCGCTTTGGGCGGCAGATTCAGCCAGCTTGCCACGTTTTAACCATTCTCCGGCCAGATGTTGCACCACAGAGATGTCTGCATCGAAGTGACGTGCAATATCGGTGGCGGATATTTCACCTTTGCCGCGCAGATAATCGCGTAATTCAATCAGGCCCATGTCTTACTCCAAAAGGGGGCAGGCCAGGCCTGCCCGTTAATTCGTTTTATACAGCCCGCCATTGCGGTTGGCGGCCCAGATAGCGCCCAAGCAGCAGTAAAGCCGCCCAGCAGCTCAGTACAATCCCGGTCACTATCGCTGCGTGCATGGGAGCCTGAGACCAGTTCGCCAATTGGTAATAGATTGTCGCGGCGCTGTAACCTACAAACAGAGTCCAGCCGGCAGTGAAACATGCCCAGCCGGTGCCCAGCTCAACCTTGATGGCTCCAAGAGCCGCCAGGCAAGGCGTATACAGCAGAATCAGCAGCAGAAAGGCAAAGGCACCACTTGCGCCATGAAAATGCTTTTGCATTTCACCAAAGGTACCCGTGCTGGATTCCAGTGTTTTTGCTGCTTCTTCGGCATTACTGACGTCGCCAATAGACAGACCCAGCGGATCGCTCAGTTTGTCGGCAATGGCTCCAAGATTGGCCGGTACGGTTGCCAATGCGCCAAGCAGTTTTTCGGATAAGGCAGGGGCGGCACCTTCATCGGCTTTTACGCCGGCGCTGTATAGCGTATTGAGCGTGCCAACGACCGCTTCTTTCGCCAGAACACCGGTAAAGAGTCCTACTGCGGCCTGCCAGTTATCAGCTTCAATTCCCATGGGTGAGAAGGCCGGGGCAATGGTCTTCCCTACGCTGGCCAGTACAGATTTATCACTGTTTTCGTGACCAAATGAGCCATCGGTGCCAATGGCATTTAAGAGTGAAAGCACCATCACCATAGGGACGATCACCCGGCCGGCGTTAATGACGAAATCGCGTAAGCGGTCCCAGCTGCGTCGCAGCACCGTGCCCAGGGTAGGGCGGTGATACAGGGGTAATTCCATAATCAGTGGAGCACCTTCACCTGGCAGCAGGCTTTTGCGCAGTAAAAATGCAGTCAGAACGGCGGCGGCAATGCCCGTCAGATAAAGGGTAAAGACAATGGTCTGGCCGTTCTGAGGGAAAAAGGCGGCCGCAAACAGGGCATACACCGGCAGGCGGGCTCCGCAGGACATAAAGGGGGCCATCATTGCGGTCAGAATACGGTCCCGGCGTGTTTCTAAGGTGCGCGTTGCCATGATTGCGGGCACATTGCAGCCAAAGCCAATTAACAGCGGCACAAACGATTTACCTGGCAGCCCCAGTGCACGCATGGCGCGGTCCATGACAAATGCAGCACGCGCCATATAGCCAGAGTCTTCCAGGGCAGAAAGAATCAGATACAGGCAGCCGACCACCGGAATAAAGGTGGCCACGGTCTGGATCCCTCCCCCCATGCCGTTGGCGAGTAATATGACCAGCCATTGCGGTAAATGCCAGGCTGTCAGCAAGCTGCCCAGCTCATCCACCAGCAAGGCGCTGAAGGTTTGATCGAACACATCGATAAAGGCCGAACCGAGGTGAATAGTGGTCAGAAACATCAGATACATAACCAGCAGAAAAATCGGCAGCCCCAGCCAGCGGTTAAGCACTATATGGTCAATTCGCTCTGTAATATGGCGCGATACTTTGCCCTTTTCGTGCCGTACCGCGGCGCAGAGCTCACCGGCATAGCGGTAGCGTGCATCGGCAATCAGAATATCGGCATCAAGGTCGTATTCGGCCAGCAGCAGGGTCTGTTGCTCTGCTACCAGCTTTTTTTGCGCCGGGCATAGTGTTTCCGCCAGATGATCCCCTTCCAGCAGTTTCAGGGCCAGCCATTCTTTTGATAAGTTCTGTGCGGTGTTAAGCGCTGAAAGGCTGGCAGCAATGGTTGTTACTGCATCAGTTACTTTTTCAGGCAGATCCAGCTGCAAGCCGGGGTTACTGGCCTGCTGGGAGAAAATGGATTTTTTAAGTGCATCCAGCCCGCGTCGTTTACTGGCTGAAATGGCCAGCACCGGGCAGCCGAGCTTTTCAGCCAGGAGTGCTGCATTGATGGTGACTCCCTGGCGTTCGGCAACATCCACCATATTCAGTACGATCAGGCAAGGCACGCCCAGTTCAAGTAACTGCGTTGTCAGATAGAGGTTACGCTCCATATTACTGGCATCAATAATATTGACAATAAATTTGGCGCTGCCGGACAGAATGTAATCACGCGTGATCTGCTCATCGGCGGAGTTGTCCGGTGCGGCATTCAGCGAATACACCCCGGGCAGGTCAACCACTTCAATATTGAGTGTGCCTTCGCGTAAATAGCCACTTTTGCGCTCAACCGTCACACCTGGCCAGTTGCCCACATGCTGGTGACTGCCGGTCAGCGCATTGAAAAGCGTTGTTTTTCCACAGTTGGGATTGCCAAGCAGCGCAATAGTAAAGCCACTCATGCTGCCACCCCGCCGGAGAGTTCAACTTCCAGTAGTGCTGCTTCATGCTTGCGCAGAGTCAGTGTATAGCCGCGAATCGATATCTCATAGGGATCCCCCAGCGGGGCAACGCGTACCACCGTAAATGGAGTTCCCGGCGTAATACCCATCGCCAGTAACCGCTGGCGGTAACTGCGGTTACCCTGCGCCAGGCCGGAAATAACACCGCACTGGCCAGCGGCAAGTTCTGCAAGTTGCATGACAATTCCAAACACATTAACGACAATGGTTCTCATTTTGAAGCAAAAGAGGGGAAAAAAATTGCGTAAAATCAAACATAACCGATACAGCGGCTTGACGCGACTGCCGGCTCAATACCCGGCAAGGCCGGGTCAGTGACCGGCTGCCAGAATAGATCACTGGATTAATGGATGATCACCTCCGGGTAACACACATTGATATATGTGGATTCCGGGCGGGATTCGTTTCTGCCTCGGGCTTTCCTGCGGCGTTGGTTATTTTTCCGTCAGAGAAACCACGCTGACCTTTTTGCAAAAGGCAGCAAGCTATAGCGCATTATTTGCCTCGGATACGACGCGGTCTGTGCGGAACCGTAAGGGTTTTTTGCAGGGCTGTAAGTAATACGGGCAGGTCGGGAGGGCTTGATGGTGAAATACTCAAAAGAGCACGGCAAGCGGGCTCCCAAATGGCAGTTTTTACTGAACTCAGAAGCAGGATGGTGGTGCCTGTGAATCAGCCGCCGGCATCACCGGGCAGATAAAAGGCCTGCCCGGCTGGCCACGCGATCACTGCCTCAGGCGCTTTCTTCTACCGTGCGGGGGGCTGATTGGTAGCTCTGGGAGTAGGTATCCAGCATCAGCTGGGCCTGCCGGCCCATATAAACATTGTTCGCCAGCTGCTCAGCCTGCCCATGCCGGGATGCGGCCGCAATGGCCTCCGGGGAGCGCTTCGCGCTGTCTGTTTCTGATGAATCGGTTTGCGCCGTGTAGCTGTCATACATGCGCTGATTCTGCTGGCCCATATAAACATTGTTCGCTACCTGATCAACCTGAGGATCGGTCGATACCACCGCCACCGCCACTGGGTTGGACACGACAGCACCCGCAGCAGCGAGTTTTTTGCCTTCGTCTGAAATTGTGACTTCGGGAGCAGAAGGGCGCGCTGGCTGAGTACTGGCTTGTTCTGTCCGGGGCTGGATTTCCGGTGTGATGGTGCTGTATTGGGGCGCGCTGCCGATAGATGAAATCATGGTCTGAAGCCAGGGACAGAT
>JBOFGM010000696.1:0-2702 GCA_051649105.1 Iodobacter sp.
GGTAACGCGCGATATCCCCGGTGATATCCGGCTGCTTAATCACGTCATTGCACATAAAGGTCGGCAAGGCATGCATGCCCAGGAATTCATTGGCCTTGTGAAAAGGCAGATAAACGGCATCCACACCCGCACCGGCAAAGAAATCATCCGGCGCATCAAAGGCGGCCACCGGGGCATTCCATGTTACCGACAACATATAGGTCTTGCCCTGGATTAAGCCGCCCGAGCCATATTTTTTCTGCGTGTCCGTCCGGCTGCGGCCATCGCTGCTGTATAAGCGGCCGTGGCCGGCGGTAAAGACTTCATCAATATATTTTTTTAAGATCCATGGTGCACCCATCCACCAGGCCGGCATCTGATAAATCACGGTATCCGCCCACAGATATTTAGCCACTTCGGCTTCAATATCGTATCCCAGATCAACATGAGTCATCTGCACCGCATGGCCGGCCTGCAACAGCACCTGATCCGCCGCTTCCGCCAGAGTCTGATTCAGCTGACCATTTGAATGCCCAAAGGCCTTACCCGCATTAATAATTAAGATATGACTCATCACGAACCCCGGTTAATTAATCTGCCAACAGAGTAACAATCCCGGCCGGGTAACAAAAGGTAAAGAAAAACTATGGTCTGGCAGTCACAACACTTGTGCGGCCGGAACAATAACCTGCTTCGCCCGGAAATCTGTGACGCGGCAAGCGGACACCGGCGGGCCTGATTTATGTCTCTAGTCACAAATATGCCCATCCATCCCCTTCAGGACAAGAGGCCGTCGGCTCAGGCGCTGCACCGGCAGATACTTTTTCTGCGTTTTTAGCGCCAGGGTGCGAAACGAAATAATCATGCCCCGCCATCCGCCCATGGCCCCGCTCATGATGAGTCTGCCAAATCACGACAAGCGCCGGGCAGGCGGATTGAGAACAGGCGTGACCTCTCGTATTTACCTGCAACAATACCGCTTAAAAATTCAGCAACCGACCAGCCGCCTTGCCACGACTGAGTTACAGATAAATGAATCCCCATCTTACCCACTGAAAGTGTGGATAAGTTCCCCGTTTTGCCCAATGTTTAGCGACCAGCCCTGGCCGGCTAAATTAAAACCCGGGCACGCAGATAGTCATGCAAACCCCGTGTCAGCGGTTACCAGAAACCACACCCTGCGCTCAGCGCTTTAACCAGGGGGTTCTTTAAATAACCCGCCCCAAAGCTTAGGCCCATTGTCAGTAAATGCACGTAGGTGTATAAAACCAGACATATTGGCGGGGTATAAAGATCACTAATCCGTCCCGGCCATGGCTTCTTTTAAATGACTCAGAGTATTCAAATGCTTAAAACAATCGCGTTATTTCTGGCTTTATCCCTGCCGGCCATGGCGGCCCCTGCCAGCAAGGAATCCGTTGAGACGCTGCTGGCTGTCACCCAGAGCAAACAAATGCTGGAAACGATGATGTCCAATATTGAGACCTCGATCCGGCAAGGTATCAACAGCAGCAACGAAGGCAAAACGCTGACACCCGCACAGCAACAGGTTTTCGATAATATGGCGGCAAAAATAAGCAAGCTCTTGCAGGAAGAGCTGAGCTGGGAGCAAATGAAATCGCTCTATACCCAGGTCTACCAGGAATCCTTTACCGAGGAAGAAATCAACGGCTTGATTGCCTTTTACCAAAGCCCGGCCGGCGTTGCCTTTGTGAATAAAATGCCTGCCGTGCTGCAAAAAAGCATGCAACTCACCCAAAGCCGGATGGGCCCGATGACAAAAAAATTAGAAAAAATCACCGAAGACGCCCGCAAAGAAGCTGAACAACTCCAATAATCCGTGATAAACCTGACCCAAGCGAGCCCTGTGATGAACAAGCCTTTATTTGTAATTGCCACCATTACCGCTAACCCGCAGCAAGCCCCGGCCGTGCGCGCCGCCATTGAGGCCGTTCTGGCGCCCTCCCGGCTGGAGGAAGGATGCCTGCGCTATGATTTACTACTGGATAACAGTAACAACCATCGCTTTGTCATTCAGGAGCAATGGACAAGTAAGGATGCGCTGAACCTGCATATGCAAACCGAACACTTTAAAACCCTGGTGGCGCAAATTGCCCCGCTGGCAGCCGTTGAGTTAGAAGAACTCAGCTTACTGGCCTGATTACGACGGCCAGCAGCAACCGACAGGAACCTTGCTATGGAAAAGCTGATCCCAGAGCGTATGGAACATGGCCGCCCGATGCTGCTGGCAGGGTTAAGGCAATGGCACCGCTTCAGCAGCGCCGGGCACGATATTGCCGCCCAGTGGCACGCATTCAATCTGCGCTGTCCCTTGCCCGGGCAAACCGGCAAACTGGCCTATGGAGTGATGTGCGGCAGTAATCCTGAGCAGATTGAATATATGACGGCAACCGAAGTGGATTCATTTGAAGATCTGCCGGAAGATCTGGGCCGAATCTGCATTATGGAGCAGGACTACGCCGTTTTTGTGCATGAAGGCCATGCTTCGGCACTGGGCCCCCTGTGGCAGCGGATTATCCACGAATGGCTGCCAGATTCAGACTGGCAGTCGGCACATAAGCCGGATTTTGAAGTGTACGACCCCCTGTTCGATCCGCAAACCGGGCTGGGGCGGATTGAAATCCGGATTGCGGTTATTCCCAAAACCATTGAGACTGAGCTGCGCTAAGCCTCAACCCCCTTCCCCCCCCCCCGGCAAACCC
>JBOFGM010000697.1:0-3262 GCA_051649105.1 Iodobacter sp.
AGGATAACGCGATAAGCCGCTGATACTGACCGGGCCATAGGTATAGGCCGGGCCGCTGTCGACATCCACCGCCAGATCCACCACATGCGCTTCCGGATCCACACTGGCTTCGGCGCGTACTAAACGCGCCGCAGGGTAACGACGGTTCAGCAAAGAGCTGACGGTGCGCTTTTTAGCGTCATCCCAACTGCTCTGACGAAAAATACTGCCCTTAGGCAAGGGCCAGGTCAGCTCTCTTCGGTCATCCAGACGCTGTTTGCGTACTTCGTCCGATTCAATGGCACCAAAGTATTTCACCTCAATATCACGAACCCGCACCGGCTCCCCCGCATCCACCGCCAGCGAAACCACGGCAGGTACCGCTGCATCATTCAGCGAGGCATTCACCACGGGTGAAAAATACCCTTCGGTGGCCAATAAATCCGCTACTGCCGCCGGCGCATTATCAACCAGACGTGAAAGCTGCTCGCGGGTCATCCGCTTTTCTGCTTTTAAACGCGATAAATCCAGATATTTTTCTAACAGATCGCCCAGATCAGCCGGAGCTTTAATTTGCAGAACATAGGGGAAATAGACGTTCAGATCCTGTTCTGCCGGGTTTTCATCATCGGCATAGGCTAAAACAGGCAGGGCCAAAAGCAGGGAACAGACTGACCGTGTAAACATGGGCATGATTTTAATCGGGAGACAAGGCCGCTACTGTACCGCATGGGAAGCAAACAGCCAAAAAAGAACCCGGTCTGACTGAGTATCATAAAGACACAAAGTGCAGAACCGGGCCAACAGGAAGACCAGATGAAGAGTCAAAACATACTACACACACAACAACTTACTACACACACAACAAAACAGTGAGATCAACGAATACTCAGAAAACCTTGTGATTTAATCAACAGGCGTTGAGCAGATTCGATGTTCTTAAAAATAATTTGCAAGGTACGCATTTGCATCTCCTTAAGGGCTTGGGTCAGAAATCTGTTCCCAATCAAGCAATGGAGACACTTTAACAAAACTACATATCGCATGCAAGCTATTTTGTAGTAAAACTACTTGAAAAGTAACAAAAAAATATGTTTACAACTACATAATTTTGCTAATTTCTTAAGTAATTCAACAAGATACACTGTAATAAAGTGAAATTATGTTTTTACAGTAGCGTAGTAATACTACATATCATCCAGCCCAACCTGCCTACTTACCCAGCAAGGCCACTTTAAGGCTGTCACTGATCGGAGCACGGCCCAGCCAGATCGATAACATCGCCGCAGCAAAGTCATCCCCTGCGATCACCGCATAGGTCTTGCCACGCACGGTGACGCGCGTGCCCTGCCCCGGCATAAAGTCCAGCACAATCACATCCCCCTTGGCGGCCGTTTTCACCTGCTTAAAGATTTGTTCCAGCTCGGCAATCTTAGGAGCCAGTGCCGCCAGTGCCGCTTCGCTTTGATTGGCTTTTAAACCATCTACAAATCCTTCATGCATGGCCGGCGCGGAAACTTCGCGCAACATGCGCAGCTCCATCCGGCGCGGCAGGGTGCCATTGACCACGGCCGAGGCATCCTGAGTTTTGCCTGGCAAATAAAGCGCCGCCAGATAGACATCAAAAAATACTTTTTTACGGATACCCGCGCCATTCAGAGTCAAAGACTGACTGGCAAGCTCGGCACGGTCGGCCAGATTAACCCCGGCTACTTCTAAGGCCATGCTGCTTTGCGCAGCAAGAACAAAGGAGGCGGTAATCAGCAATTTTTTCATTTCTTTATTTCCTTGAAAAAAAACCCACGGGGTTGAACCGTGGGTATAAGGCTGCTTGCTCATTTTAAAGCGACTGGATAATACCCGCAGCGCCCATCCCTGTCCCGATACACATCGAGATCATGCCGTATTTACCGGCCATACCATGCCGGCGCATACCGTGTACCAGGGTTGCCGCACGAATCGCACCGGTCGCACCCAGCGGGTGACCCAGAGCAATGGCACCACCCAATGGGTTTACTTTGCTCATATCCAGATTCAGATCGCGTGCCACAGCCAAGGCCTGTGCGGCAAAGGCTTCGTTCAGCTCAATCCAGGACAGATCATCCTGCGTCAGGCCAGCAATTTTTAATGCGGCCGGAATGGCTTCTTTCGGGCCAATACCCATAATAAGCGCAGGCACACCCTTTACCGCAAAAGTCACATAGCGCGCCAGCGGCACCAGATTAAACTGCTTCAGAATCCGCTCTGACACCAGAATCACCGCACCGGCACCATCGGACATTTGTGAGCTGTTACCGGCAGTGACTGAACCCTTAGCCGAAAAGACAGTTTTCAGCTTAGCCAGACCTTCCATGGTGGTGCCAGCGCGCGGGCCTTCATCGGTGTCACACAGCTTGCTGGAAACAACCACTTCGCCGGTTAACAGATCAGGGGTGCGGGTAATGACTTCCAGCGGGCTGATTTCATCTTTAAATTCGCCCGTTGCAATTGCGGCCAGGGCGCGGCGGTTAGATTCCACCGCAAATGCATCCTGATCTTCACGGGAGATATTCCACTGTGTGGCTACTTTTTCTGCCGTCAGACCCATACCAAAAGCGATGCTGAGGTTTTCATTTTTTGCAAAGATTTCCGGGTTCAGAGAAATCTTATTTCCCATCATCGGCACTTGCGACATGCTCTCTGTACCGGCGGCGATCATGACATCGGCTTCGCCCAGACGAATCTTATCGGCCGCCATCGCCAGCGCATTCACCCCTGACGAGCAAAAGCGGTTAATCGTCACGCCGCCCACGGTGTCCGGCAGACCCGCCAGCAATACCGCGATACGGGCAATATTCATACCCTGCTCGGCTTCCGGCATGGCACAACCCACAATCACATCTTCGATCAGTTTAGGATCGAGCTGAGGCACCTGAGCCAGTGCACTTCTTAATACATGGGCCAATAAATCATCGGGCCGGACACTGCGCAACATACCGCGCGGCGCTTTACCAACCGGGCTGCGGGTGGCAGCAACGATATACGCTTCTTGAATCTGTCTGCTCATTTTGAGCTCCTCAATATTTGGTTTTCACCGGAACATGACGAAAAAAGCTAAAGAGTCTGACTTTTATAACCATCCGGCAGCGACCCTGCCGCTGCCGTGGTTTAAGCCATGGCCTTTTTCAATCAGTTACGCAGCGGCTTGTTGTTTTCCAGCATGTACATAATGCGTTCTTGCGTTTTGCCGGTTTTCAGCAGAGCCATAAAGCGTTCGCGCTCCAGCTTTAAGATCCACTCTTCA
>JBOFGM010000698.1:0-1265 GCA_051649105.1 Iodobacter sp.
GTCAGGCCACCCGAGGTGTTACCCAACGGGGTATGGTCAAAATTTGACAGGGTAAACAGCGTTTTACCCGAATCACTGCGGTAATGGAATGCACCATCCGGGCTGCGCACCAGACCGGCATTTTCCGCCAGTAAACGCACACGCTCCATAGGAAATGGCCGGCTGGCAGCCATGACATTCAAACCAATCAGTACATCCACGCTGGCACAAAATTCATCCAGCCCGGCTGCGGCCACCAATTTGGACGAGCGCTGCGGAAAAGTCACCACCGCTTCGTGTTCATCCACAAACTGCTGCACCGACATACAAAAAGCATTGAGCTGTTCCGGGCTGAGCGCTCCCTGGCGGTCTGCCAGCTGCAAACCCACTTTCAGTTCTTTATAACGGGCACGGGAGCTGACTACACAAGCTTCCCAGCGGCGATCCTGCGTCAGCCCCATGACCTGCACGCGTTTAGAGCCGCGAAATGCCGGCAATTCAGCAGCGGCAACGGGTTCAGTCGCATGGATATCGGCAACGAAATCCAGCGCGGGATCGAGCAGACTGCTGGCCAGCGCTTCATTATCATCCACGGAGGTCATTTTAGGCGCAGCTTCCGCCACTGGAGCCGGTGCAGGAGCAGGTACTGCAGGAGCCACCGGTGCCACCACTATTTTGGGCTCTGCATAAGGCTCACGCACAACAGGAGCAGGCTGATATACCGGCTCATCTTCTTCAGGCACCGCAAACTGAGGCTCAAAGCGCTCTGCCACGGGGGACGCCACATCCAGCGAGGGTTCCATACGATTGGATTCGCCCGGGCGCACCATATTTTTAGGCACCTCCAGCAGGGCATCACTTTCATTGCGCGCAAACGCTTTCGAAGCTTGCTTACGATAGCGATATTCTTGCCACCAATTGAAGGCATAAACAGTGGCGACAATCACACCGCCAACAATCAGCGATCCTAGTTGCAAATCGGTCATTCTTCAGGTCTCTTGGCGGGGTCGATCAATCATAACGAAAACTTCATCTGAGCCATTAAAACGGCCCGTGAAACATCCGGGCAGATATCGGTCCGGCCTATTATTCAATGTTAATCAGGTAAGCAGCCTGGTTAATTGCCAGCTACAACACACAAAACACAGCCCATTCTTTAGCTCAACAATCTGGCATTGACCGGCTGTTTCAGCCTGAGCAATGCGGCCATGGATTTAAAGAATAATGCGTTCCGGGTCCTCTTTGTTTTGTTTACCGCCGCGGCAATTGCTGCGGAACTTATCTAT
>JBOFGM010000699.1:0-2203 GCA_051649105.1 Iodobacter sp.
TATTGAGAATAACCAGGGCTGAGCCGTGACAATCTCTTTAATTGAGCCGGAAAAAAACTCAATATTGGCATGAATAAAAGTATCCCCCATCCAGGCCACACCAAAGATACCAATCACCGCAGCCGATCCGGCCCGAAATACCGAGCCCTTTAATACTTCTTCGGGTTTTACTTTGCAAAACAGCAAAATTAAAGCCGCGGCAGACAACATCACAATTTCAATCGCCTGAGCCATATCCAGCTTAACGGTCTTTCCCGCGACCTCCCATGCAGGGCGCAACGACGGAAAAGTCCCCAGTATCACCACCGCAACCACGGCCACCAGAAAAAACAAGACAGAGCGGCTGGCCGATTTGGGCAAAACCTGTTGCTCTGTAGCGAGTTTTGCCTGAATTTCACCGGCTTCCAGTTTAGCCCGGTATACCGGATCCAGATGCAGCTCACAGCCCTGACGGCTGGCCACTAAGGCACCAGCCATGGTCCCCATCAGCGTGGCCGGAATAGCAATCTGTAAAATATCACCCAGAGAAATCCCGGCTGGGGATAACAGAGACAGCAGCGCCACGGTGGCCGCCGAAATCGGGCTGGCCGTAATCGCCGCCTGGGACGCAATCACCGCAATCGATAATGGCCGTTCCGGCCGCACGCCAGATTCATGAGCCACTTCCGCAATCACCGGCAGCACGGCATAAGCCACATGGCCGGTACCCGCAAAAAGGGTAAAGCAGTAGGTAACCAGTGGAGCATAAAAAGTGATGCGTTTAGGATCGCGGCGCAGCAATTTTTCAGCAATACGCACTAAAAAATCCATTCCCCCTGCAGCCTGTAAACACCCTGCCGTTGTGATCACGGCAATAATCATTAACATCACATCAATCGGCGCAGTGGTAGGCCTTAAACCAAAAACAAAAACTAAAACAGCTAATCCGAGCCCGCCCATTACCCCAAGGCCAATTCCGGAAATGCGGGCCCCTAATAATATGGCAGTAATCACCACCAAAAACTCAAATGCAATCAAAATGCATATCCTTAAAAAATATAGCGGCCATACTGCCGTAATTCCGAAAAAAACACACTGTGGCAACGCAAATCAATTTCCGTAATAAATCACGCCTACCGCAGGTCTGTGCAAATGCCCGCCCCCATTGAAGATCCGGGCAGCGCAGGGTATTGTTAAGAACATGCTGATGCAGGAATCAAGATCATGGCTCTCGGTATAGCAACTAATCTGCCTTCTCTCAATGCGCAAAACAGTTTAGCCGGCACACAAAAATCGCTTGCCGGAACGGTTAATGAGCTTTCATCTGCCAAGCGCAATCCCGGTGCAGACCCGGCCAGCACGGCCATTATTGAGCAGTTTGCCGCACAGATTGCCGGCAGCAATCAGGCGCGTGCCAATCTGAACGATGGCATTTCGCTGACGCAGGTGGCCGATGGCGCCTTAGAAAGTGTGCAGGATAATACCCAGCGTATCCGCGATCTGGCAGTGGCAGCCAGTAATTCCACGCTTAGTACTTCAGACCGTGCAGCCATGCAGGAAGAAGTGAATCAGCTGTCTTTATCCAATGACGATATTGTTAAAAACAGTAATTTCAATGGCACCCCGCTGCTGCAGGGCAATGGCAATTTAAATTTTCAATCCGGGGCCAATGCAGGTAATCAGCTATCGGTGGCCACGCCTGACTTAACCAAACTCAACAGCTTAAATGGCAAAGTGGATCTCTCCAGCGCTGCCGCTGCCAGCCAGTCCTTATCGGGTCTGGACAGTGATTTAAGCTCGGTATCCGGTGCGCGCTCCGATTATGGTGCCGCCAGTAACCGCATGACCGCCAGCGCCGCCAATCTGCAAGTGGGCGCAGAGAATTTATCGGCCGCCAAAAGCCGGATTGCAGATACCGATTATGCCTCTGCAACCGCCGCTCTGGTTCAGCAGCAAATACGGGCACAGGCAAGCACCGCGATGCTGGCGCAGGCCAACAGCAATCCGCAGCAGGCACTTTCTTTACTCAGATCCTGAATCAGCTCTGCATCACGCAGCCCGGAGGTTTTAGCCACATACAGCATCAGCCCGCTGATATAACAGCGTTGGATGATTGCCACAGGAAGTGGCAACGCTGACGGTAACATATTCAGAAATGGCTGAGTGGTGGAGCGGCATGTTTAAGGCGATGACCATTTCCCGTAGCCGGCCAGCCGTCTCTCCT
>JBOFGM010000700.1:0-3282 GCA_051649105.1 Iodobacter sp.
GGGATGCTGGAAATAATTATAATATTTGCCCCCTGGCATTGACAGGGCACTATTATCTTTAAGAATTAATCACGGTGCTGGCATCAAAGCCTAACCGTAAATTGCCCCAGTGCTGGCCTTCAATATAAACCGGCATATCGACTTCGGTCATAATTTCACCGGTATCCCGCATATAGGTTTGCAATAAGAAGCGCTGTTTATTGCGGGCGGCACGTAATCCTGCCGGATCATTAAAGATTCTTTGATTGCGGCTGTTAATTAAATCGATGGTTAAATCACCGGTCATGGCTTTGGAATACCAGCTGTTATGTGTGGGGCCATAGCCATTGCTGTCCACCGCTAAACAAAATTTCCCGCCGGGTGTGGATCTGACCAGCTCATCATACAAAGCCTGAATATCATGACCAAATGAATTGCTGTAACTGGTTTTAAATTTAGCCGGCTGGGTATTGGGAATGGCCTGATAATGCTGATCAAAAACAGCCGCACCACTTTTCTTTAATGCAGCAATCTTTTCCTGTACCTGGTCCCTGAATTGGGCTGTGCGCTGAATTGTGGCATCAAGCTCGCCCTGGCCTACCGTAAAGCTGCCAATCAGCGTTTGCACCTTTTCAGCCGCCTGTGCCAGATCTTGCGATGAGGTGGCGGAGTGTTTCATCCGCTCATCCACCGATAACGACAGCTGATGGATTTCTGTGACATTGGCATTAACCAATAAATTGGCCGAGGTAAATAATTCTAATGTGCCGGCAATATCAATCAGCGTATTTGAGGTTTGTTCGAAATCGGCCATCATATTAGAGAATTGCGTGGATGCATTCACCACCACTTCGCGGGTGCTGTTGGCATCCAGATTAATCATTTCGGTTTCATTCAGTGTTTCTGCAACTTGTTCCAGCATATTGTCGATATTGTGCGAAATATCATCGGTAGCCACATGGACTTTTTCCGATAACTTGCGCACTTCATCGGCGACCACGGCAAACCCGCGGCCTTGCTCACCGGCTCTGGCCGCTTCAATAGCGGCATTTAAAGCCAGTAAATTAGTCTGGCTGGAAATTTCTTTAATTAAGCCCACAATCGATTTAATACTGGAAGAGCGCTGATTTAATCCATCCACGGTCTGGCTGAAATTGGCCAGTCTTTGTGTAATGGTGCTGATCTTTTCACTGACATCCTGCAATTCGGCATAAGAGGAGCGGGCAGAGAGCAGATTATTGCTGGTCCGTTTAGAGATTTCCTGGGTGCGGTCCGTCACCTGATTAATACCGGCGGTGGTGGCATTGCTGGCTTCGCACACCATTTGGGCTAATTGATCCTGCTGGTGGGTGGACGCCGCTGATTCTTTAATATTTTTCATCGACCTGGCCGCTTCTAATGCAATACCCACCGTCATGGATTGTACATTGGCAATGATATTTCTTTGCTTGGCCAGAAAAACATTACAGGTGCGCGCTAATTGGCTGATTTCATCATGCGTGACAGCGGGAATATCATTGGATAAATCGCCTTCGCCACTGGAGGCGTCACGGAATACGCTGGCAATTAAAGTCACCGGCCGGGTGATCCAGTATTTGAAATAGGTGATTTGAATCATGGCCAGAATGCTGGCGGCAATCAGACAAAGCCAGCATACGATTTGCATCCGGGTAATAACGCCATTAAATCGGGCCGCATCGGCCGGGCTGAGGTGGATTTCGTTGCTGATTGCACTGATACTGTTACCGGCGATAAAACTACTGATGAGTATCACAATCGGAAATAATAAAAACAGAAGAATAAAAGCAAATTTACGGGCTAAGGTTGGCAATAGCACCCGTTCCAGTGACGCATGGGCTTGTTTGAGCCATTCCATTTTTATTCTCCGATGCTGCGTCAGCTAATCATGTTTTAGCCGGGTAAAGCAAGCCTGAAAGAAGTTTCCTTCCTTCAGGCGAATATTCATTCAGTGTATAAGAGAAATTTAGAAAACGCCGGTATAAAGCGTTTTCTTATAAACGGAGCGAGAATTAAGATTCGAATGCAGACTGCAATGAATCCAGTGTCAGGCGCCATTGCTTGAGCATATGGCTGAATACGGCCAGTTCTGCATCATTAATGGTTTTGTCTGATTTGGACAGATCCAGCGCCATGGCGGCGACTTGCAAACGTTTTTTACTATCGCTGACGCCATCGAGAACAAAATCGATGCGCTCGCGGTTAATCAGACTGATCCGGCCTTCTTCATCGGCCTCGTCAGAGATGTCATTGCAATAGTCATGCAGAACCTGAATAAACCCTTTGCGGCTGATGCCCAGTACTTCATAGACATGCAAATGTTCCAGTTCTTCCAGCTCTTCCGGATTAAAGTTTCCGTCACAGACCATTTGCATGACCAAAACCCGGGCCAATGCTTCAGGGCTATTGATTGCGTATTTCTTCATAAAATATCCCTTATTGCTGTGAGCGCCTGCTCAAATGAGGCTGGCGTTGCTGCTCGCTGGTGCGTGTTGTGATAATCAAAAAAGACAATCGAAGTTTTTGCCAGTGCAATTTCTGTCTGATCGCTTAATCGTTCTACCCGGTAATATAAATCAAATCCAATCCGAGTCAAATCATCGATAACCATGGTAATCACCAGCTGATCCCCTAAAAAGGCTTCGCGCCGGAATTGAATTTGCGCGTCAGCCAGAATAATGCCGGGGATCAGGGCCGAACCAGTTTCGGTATGCTGTAAGTGGCTGAGAAACCTTACTCGTGCCTCATGCAGCAAACCTAACAATGCCTGATTTGCCAGATGATTACCATAGTTAAGATCGGTAACACGTACTTCCATCTGAGTGCTGAAATCGGCTCCCGGCGGGAGAGTAAGTTTAAGGCGGGGCATGGCGTAATCATTAAGGATTCAGATCGCTGGCAGTGTATGCTGAAGCTTTCTGCAAGGCAATCGCCGCTTGCTGTTAAACTAAGTGCATCAATCCATCGCTTTAATTAGAAGGAGAAGACCATGTACAAGCGTATTCTTGTTCCTGTTGATAGTAGTGATACCAGTGCTGCCGCCATTGTGGAAGCCCGGCGTTTTGCTTGTGAGCAGCAGGCTAAGGTGAAATTAGTGCATGTTGTCGATCTGGCACAATTTGCCTGGAGCGCCAATGAATTTCTGGATGTGCCACAATTACAAAATGCCTTACGCCAGTCTGGTGAAAAGCTGTTGGCCGATTTATCCGAAGGCTTAAAAGCCGAGGGTCTTGAGGTTGAAAGCAATTTGCTGGAATCATGGGGTGGCAATTTAGCGCTGGCCAT